>JAGVIF010000402.1 GCA_020056205.1 Lentisphaeria bacterium
CGAGATCGGGATATTCCACAAACATTTTTATTGATCCAGAAAAACTCATGAATTGGGTGGGTTGCAACGGCTCCTCCGGGTTCTCCGCCTTCAATGTGTTGTAAATCTCGTCAATTTTGGTCATTATGTCGCCCCTGGAGAAAACAATCTTACCTTCTTTTGCGGTCTTCTTGGCCGGCGCCGGCGCCGCAATAACGGCAAGCGACGAGCCAAAGCCGATTGTCAACAACAGCAATATTATTCTTTTTCTCATCTTATCCTCCTTTGCTCATCAATTTTCCGATTTCAGATTGCCGATTTCAAAAACCTTTTTTAACCACGAATTACACGAAAAAACACGAAAAGTTTTTTTGATTTTAAAACTCACGCTAAAGCTGTGAACTCCAACAAATCACACAACTGGAGTTGTGAACTCCAACAAAATCAGTTTTAAGTGTTAGGTTTTAAGTTTTCTACTTTCTCCCTTCCACTTTCTTCACTCCCGAACTTTAGAACTTCAGAACTTCTTCTCTCTATTCTTCAATATATTCGAATCTCGTTATAATCCATTTTCTTCCGGGCGGAGCGGACGAATCGTAACGGAGTTTCGCCATTATTTTTTGCTCGGCAAGGATTTCATCGGCGCCCAAGTCATATTGTCCGAGAAGACAGTTGCTTATCTCCTCGTCAACTTTGTTAGGCACCTGTGTCATTGGGACAGTGTTCGTCGTCCCGTCCCAAAAATATCCGGGGTCCCCTACTGTTCCGTCAAGATCCACACCTGTAAGAACACTATCATAGTTTAAGTCTTTCTTTATTGTGATGCCGCCTGTAGCACCCACATCTTTTATAGCCTGAGCAAGGACGATCACAGTGAATTCCTCGGCAAGCGCAGTTTTCGTAAGATTTATGAATTTACCGATGATCTCCTCTTTTAGGGCATCTGTGTTTTGAGTAAATTCAGAGCCGTCGGAAAGTTTATCAACATCCGCGGCCTTAGCGCGAGTCAAGAACGGACGCTCTGACGAGCCATATATGGCATTCGCGAAGTTGACGACATCGGTGTTGTAATCCAATGTGCCGGCGCCGGCGCCAGCCCAATTGGAGGGACTTTGTCCATATCTGATATTCGCCAGTAATGCTCTAACAATATCCACGTTCGCAGCGGCCCTTATATTTACCTTGCCCCAAACTTGCGAAAGATCCGTCAATTTTATTTGGTCGAGAATGTTCGCATCGCCCTTGCTGTAGGCCATGCCGCCGAACGTACTACGGGCGCCATACTCGTTAGTTTCGCCTTCTGTATTGTTGTCATCATCATCGCTGTTGTATTCGTGAAGATTAATTGTCTCCCATTTTGCCGCGCGGTGGATGAAGCCGAGTTCCCAAGGCGACTGCATCGGAGCGTTGCGGATATAGGCGGTGGAGATGGTTGTGGGTGTCGAACCAGCCTCGGCATCGCCCGAAGTCGCGCAAGTAACCTTAGCAGTATTCACGGCATCCGGTGTTCCGCCCGCCAGAGGGTAGCTGGCGGCAATCAGCCCCGTCGCTTGGTCCCAATCGCCAGCATTCAAATTATGTCTTGGATCGTCAATTTGGTATGAAAACCAAGCGTTATCTGTCCTGCTTCCTAGTCCGGCTTGACTTGGAAAATCTACTGTGACGGACCAGTCCGCTGCCCCATCTGGCTTCGCATAGTCAACGATCGTGCCAGATGGCCACTCCATCTGAATCTTTAATATTTGCACCTTCACGAGCGTCAACTGCGCAGTTGACCCGCCAAGGACAAAACCAGTGTCTTCGGTGGGGAAGGTGGTCGCCACTCCCCAAGTAAGCTTGTAAGAGGCTGGTGTTATTGGCAAGGTAAATGCTCCATTAAGAGGTTGCGTTCGCGTTGTAGTCGCCCCGCTCGGAGAATTAAAAGTATACGTCAGAGATCCTTCTTGTATTGTCATAACCGCATCACTTGCGGCCATGCCGCTATACATATCTATTCTTTCTCCTCCGGGGTAAACCTTTATATCAAAAGTAAACCTGTAGTTCGGGGCGGCATCTGCAACAGTTGTTGTGCATTCAACATTTATCCCTATTTCGTTGATATAAGGTGTCTTGTCAAGTCCCATATAGGTGATATTTCCAGCAACTAAATCAGTTGTCGGGATCGAATCCGAATCGCAATAATCAATAATATTCGCGGCGATTTGTTTTTTCTTCGTTATTATCGCCTGCCCAGGCGGAACGTTAGGCCAGTTGCCTGTGAACTCTCCCCAGTTGTTCAGCCACGGGATGCCGTCGCCGTTCGAGGCGGCAATTGCCCAGGTAGAAGGAGCCTTTAATATGTAATTCGTCATGAAAAGCAATTTGTCGGCATTATCGGTGTCAAGATCCGCATCTTGGTCATTATCCCAATCCGTTCTTGCGATGTTGAATCTGTGATACCATTCGCCGGCTTCCTGGAGCCCGTCAGCATCATCCATCCAGAACTGTTCGTTGTCTATGGCTGGCGCTTTGGCGAGCCATTCATTCCACTGCATTTTCTGATTGTTGGTTGTGGCAACGCCGAGTATAGCGTCCGTGGAAGCCCACTCAGTTCCATCCGCTAAAATATTTGCGGGAACTATAGTTTTTGTGCTGAGATTGGTAGCGTCTGCGGCCAGCATATATCCCGTGTTGTTGGTTAAATTGAGAAGATTTATTTCACAGATATCCTTTCCGGGCCTGTCGTTCGCTGTAGGCAGTTCAGTGCCCTCGTTAACGGCGATTCCGGTCGGGTAGACTTTAGGATCAACCGCCACCCCAAACGTGTCAGGATTGTTATGCGAAACACAGAATGCGGGGTCGAGTTTTCCTCCGCTCGGTACTACGACGTAAGCGACTCGGCCTATGATTCTATCGTTTCCGCCGCCAGCGGCATCATAAACATACTGCCAGTGGAGGGCGTCGTCGTTATCCTTGTCATAAGTGCTTGACGGCCATTCATAATAATATATTCCGTTCTGAATAGTTGTAATCCTCCACAAAGTGTCGAAGTTTTTGTTATTATCGCTGTCGATCACATCCGCTGTTTCGTGGCTGACTATGACATCGTAAGAAGCGGTTGGAACGTTGTCGGCGTAAAATCCCATTCCGGCGACGACCCTTTCCAGCGCGCTCTCGGCGAGGAGTCGGGCGGAGGATACGTTTGCCAAGTTTCCGGCCGCTTTCTTCTGGACTATCGCCGATGAGGCGAATCCAAGCGCGAGAATAAGAAGAAAGGAGAGTATCCCAAGCGTAAGTATCAGAGCGATGCCTTTTTCATCATGTCTATTCGTAAGATTCATAAAACACAAACCCCCATAATTTTGGCTGTCTAACAAATTATTTACAAATATCTAACGCAATATTAGCACAAGACATGCCAGATGTCAAGAAAAAATTCAATAAAAAATTAAAAATTAGCGTCCGGCCCCGAGCGCTTACGCCTCGGGGTTCCATCAAAGCGAAGCTTGCCAAAGGCAAAACCGCGACCCTCCATTTTACGCCGCAGGCGTGGAGGGCCACGCTCGCCGTGGCCGGTTATTGTTTCACGGTCTTGGCAAGCAAGACCCTCCATTTAAGAAAGAGCCGCTAACCTACATTTTGCGTTTGAGTAGCGCCGCGTATCTGTCCCGATGCCCTCCGGGATCGGGATTGGCTTCGACATGGAGTATAAAATAACGGAGGGCGGGTTTTCTTACCCGCCGGCAGAAGAAACTCGCGGGTTGGAAAACCCGCGCTCCTTTTTTCCAATCGAAGACGCATCGTATAAGTTCAGTAACCCCTGCCTGTGCGCCTGTCTGCCCCGCTGGGGCGGTAGGCAAGCGCACAGGCAGGCGGGGTTCGGTGAATATTTACCACAGAGCGGTCTTGGCCAACGTCATTGTATTTACGAACGCATGCGCTAAGTTAAGCCCAAAATAGTGAGGTTATGTATGAAATGGATCAATAGCCGTGTTTTATTTTCAGTTCTTATTTTGAATATTTTGGCGCTTCCTTCCGTCTTCGCTCAAAAACCGGCGGCAAAACAGCCGGAAAATCTCGTAGTTGAAGAGGACGGAACAAAATACTTGAAAGGCCTGCCTGAAGCACTTGCGGCAAACGCCCAGTCCCCATACCTCACAAGGATGGGAGAGTGGATGATGAAATTCTATGGAAAGTCCCCTGATGAAACAATACTCAAAGAGACAGACAGTTTTATAGCATCCTCCTTCACCACGGTAAGAGGTTACGAAAAGGCTTACAATATTTTTAAGGATGAAAGCAGAAAATTTGGAATTATTTTAGATGACATATACTCGCTTAATGAGTCCAGATATAATAATATTGTCAAGGACTACAACAAGCAGGCAAAAAAGGAGAGAATGCCCCCCGTAAAACTCGAAGGAGACGGCACAACATGGTGGTCAGGAGGAATAAGAGTTGAATTGAGAAAGGCAGATTCTAAACTCCTCATAGAAGCCATGAAGACAAGCAACATCAGAAGTAAAATTTCCCTGTATGTAAAAAGAGAAATAGACGCCGGAAAACCGCTCGCGTGGGCTAAAATTTACGGGATTGGAAATAAGGGCAAGGGATATTACGGCGTAAGGCTTTGCGTAATAACCGGATACAACGAGGAAAAAGAAGAACTCTATTATGTCAATCTTGATGACAACATAACGGAAAGACAAACCACATCCTATGACGAGGCCGCCGCTATAACATGGGCTTTCTATAAAGTCGCGCCGCGCTCAAAATAAAAATACGGTTCAAGTTTCTTCACCGTATCGAAGTCCGAGATAGTCGCGACCTTGTCGCCTTCCTCAAGGCAAAGCTCTCCGACCGCAGGCACCATAACGCCGTTTCTGCAGACAAACGCAAAAATCATTTCAGGGAGATTTCCGCAATCAGCTATTCTCATGCCGCAAACCGGAGATTTTTTTTCGACCTTCAATTCGAAGACGAAGGCATTCGCGCGGTGAACCAGCGCGATAACCCGCGACTTTTCCTCTTCAAGGAATTTGAGAGCCGAATTGACTCCCACAACTGACGGACTGAAGAAACAATCTATCATCTCAAGAGATGAAAAAAGCGCGCTGTAATCCGACTTGTTGACGATCGTTATCGTTTTTTTGGCTCCCCTTTTTTTCGCAAGCATGCAACCCATCACATTGTTTTCATCGTCTTCCATGACGCTTATGTAAGCCGGCGCGCCGTTTATTCCGGCTTCGTCAAGAATTTCGTGGTCGGTGGTATCGCCGTTTAAAACCATCAGATTTTTTCCGAGACTTTCGAGTATCTTCTCGCATTTATCCTGGCTTTCCTCCACAATTCTCACGTCGTATCCCGAAGAGAGAAGTTCCACGGCAAGCCTTTTGCCGATTGCGGTGGCGCCGCCTATTATTACGCGCTCCCCGCTTCCGGTGGATTTTTCCCCGCTCGCCCACTCGATAAGCTCAATCACGCTTTCGCTTAGTCCCGATACAAAGACCTCATCATCGGTCGCGAAGGGGGTTTCTCCTCTTGGAATCATAAATTTGCCGCGCCGTATAATTCCGGAAAATCTTATTTTTGAAAGGAGAGATGTGTCAGGAAAATCCCTCAGCCTGACACCTATCAGCGGAGATGTCTTCTCAAGCCGGAATGATGTTATCTCAACGCCAAGCTCCCTGAAAATTATTTTTTCGAGCACGGCTCTGTGCCCTACCACGTTGATTATTTTGTCCGCGCATTCCAATGACGGAACTATTATCCGGTTTATCCCGAACAGC
>JAGVIF010000451.1 GCA_020056205.1 Lentisphaeria bacterium
CAAGACCGCCGCGGGTATTGCCCCTGCCAGAAATACTTGCGAGCCCTCCGATGGCATCTGCAACGGCGCGGTTTATGACTTTTGCAACTGGCTCCATAATCTTTGATTTCCTTATGTTTATTGACGCAATGCTCCGGTTCAGCGGCGGCGCGGAGCGGGATTACAAGAAGCCGCCTGGTTAAGTTTTCTTGTTTTTTGATTCAAAGTATGAGGATTTTCTTTGGCTATGGCTGATGTAATCCTATCATTAATATCTGCAGGAAAACGAGTTCTCTGAAAATTTCGAGTACTTTATCTTTTTTGTTATTTTTCATACTTAACGCACATCCATCATCCACACCGCAGATGCGGGGTTGGATGCATGGAATTGTTCGAATGAATTTCTTTTTATTTTCTTGTCAAAACGCCAATAGTAATGATGATGATGAACAGCGGAATTCCAATAATGAAAGCAAGCAACAAGTATGCTCCCGCCGGATGTCCGATATGTTGATTTCAGTTTGTGTCATTGTTGCCTCCTTGTTTGAACAGTTTATTAGTGTCAAGATGGCGGTCGCACATCAAGTTGCGATGCGGGACATGGAGTAAAACCCCGTAAGACCTGTCAACCATCCCGGTTTAGAGTATAGTTGCGATTTTTTGGGAGTCAAGGTAAATATTCACCGAACCCTGAACCCTGTCCTTTCGGTGAATATTTACGCGGCGTAGGTGCGCAGTCAAGTCGAATATCCCGAGACCAACGGTCATCGGGGAGAGACACCGGTTCCCGAGGCGCTTGCGCGCTCGGGATCCAAGTCTCTCCTTGACAAGCAGATACGCCGCACTGCTCAAACGCAAAATGTAGGTTAACGGATTCGGCGAAAAAACTTTCTGTCCCTGCGGAACTTGCGGAATATGATAAAGGGAATTCGATGCTTGCCGTTCGCATCCTGACAAAATGAGCATATATTTTGCGCTATGCTCAACGCGATACCTTATATAAAAAATCAAACGCATGCGTTTTTTTTCGCTGTCATAATTTTGACGGCGTCTCTTGTATCGTCAGCTCAGGACGCGCAAAAAGTAAGAATAAATTTTAAGAGGATGAATAAGGCCGGCGACTTTTATCACGCCTCAATCAGAGCCGAATATTCGGTTTTTTGCGAGATTACGGGAAAATCAGGGATAAAAGAAATCCGCAAAAATAAAAGTCTGGAAATGGATGGAAACCTGACCATCCTTGAGAGCGATGCGAACGGAAGTCCAACCTCACTGCGGTTTAGCTCCGAAAAAATATCCGCGAAAAGCGGCGATGCGTCCGAACTCTTTTCTAAAGGATACGGAAACTTTAAGCTCGACTGGCAGGACGGAAAAATGGTTTTGACACTCGATGGAGAAAACCTCACGCCGCGCCCCGAAGAAATTGAACTGCTTGCCCTCGTATTCCGTCCGCCGTCGTCAGCGACCCTTGACGGCCTGATAGGAACCCAGGAGGAACTATCCGTAGGAGACAAGTGGTTTGCCCCCAAGGATTTGCTCAAAGAGATATTCCTTAAAAAGGGGATAAAACTTGAAGACGGCGACATATCAAACGTCTCATCTCTGAGAGAAAAAAACAAAACAGATTCAGGAGACTGCTGGGTGATTGAAAACAATGTCGCCGTATCGGGCGTTCCGGATTTCAACTTCAATTACAAAGCCGAGATATTTCTCCCCTGCGACAATCTGACGATTCCCCTGAAGACTATGACAAAATCGAGCGAAACTATAAAAAGAAAAAAGGTTGACGACGGTTCGCTTTTGTCCGACGATATTGAGGGAATGGTGATAAAAATTGATTATTCGATGAATGTCGAATTGACGGCAAAATGAAGAATAGCGTTGAAAAAGTTATTTTACTTGACCCATGTTTTGGAATTTCAGGAGACATGTTCGCGTCCGCGATGATAGGGCTCGGCGCCGTCGCGGATTATTTCTTCAAAACATTGAGGTCCTTCAAGACCAAAGAGAAATATGAAATAGAATTCAATGACGTTAAAAAATCCGGGTTTAAGGCCAAATCATTCAAAGTCAGGATAAAGGAAGATAAACATCATCATGATCATCAGGACGAACTCCGCCATCAGGGGAGAACGCCGGACGAAATAAAACGAGTGATACAATCGAACAGGCTCATGTCCGAAACGGCAAAACAACAAGCCCTAAAACTTTTCCAACGCCTTGCGGCGGCGGAGGCGGCGGTTCACGCCGCAAAGACGCGGAAAATCCGTTTCCACGAAGTCGGCGCTCTTGATTCGATAATTGATATATGCGCGGCAGTATTGTCTCTTGAAGCTTTAAATATTAAAAAAATATATTCAGGCGCCGTCAACGTCGGGCATGGAACAGTCCGAACCGCGCACGGAATTCTGCCTGTCCCGGCGCCGTCAACGTATGAACTTTTAAAAGGTTTTCCGACATATTCTGATCTTTCGCTTCCGCCTTTTGAGACGACAACTCCGACCGGCGCGCTGATACTTTCCGAGTTTTGCGAAATTCGCAAAAGCTACGATGTTTTCGAGGTTGAAAAGATCGCGTACGGAGCCGGAAGCGCTGATTTCAAAGAGTTCCCGAACGTTTTAAGGGCGATGATTTGCTCTCATGTTTCCGGCGGAGACGAAGACGCGCGGATCGCGGTAATTGAAACCGCGTTGGATGACGCCACCGGAGAGCAAATCGCCTTTCTCAAAGACAAGCTCCTGCAAAACGGGGCATTGGATTGCATAGTCATTCACGCCACCGGAAAAAAGGGGCGCCCCGCGTTTCTACTGCAAACAATAGCGCGCGTGGAAGATATTGACGCCCTTGCCTCGCTGATCCTGTTGGAAAGCTCAAGCAACGGAGTCAGGTTCAGGATTGAGAAAAGAAAAATTCTCCGGAGAGAAGTTCGGAATGAAAAGACTCCATTCGGGACTGTTCTTGCGAAATTCGCAAGCGGCGACGACGGCAGGATTGTCAAGGCAAAAGCGGAGGACGATTCCCTAAAAGCTCTGGCGAATTCGACGAAAAGGAGTTACACCGATCTAAAGATGGGGATTAATTCCTTTCTAAATTCCAAACACAAAGGCGGGAAAATATGAAGAATAAAATCAGCAGGGAATTGTTTGAGATACTTGCGTGTCCCGGGGACAAAGCCTCTCTTGAAGAAATTGAGGAAGGGTTGAAATGCTCGCAATGCGGAAAAATTTATAAAGTCATTGACGGAATTCCCGTAATGCTGGCTGATGATATTTCAGAGGAAACGCTCTCCGACGAAAAAAAAACAGATTCGGAGAAAGACCGGAATAAAAAAACAACAACACAGCCGAAAAATCCGGTAGTTTTTAAGAAGCATTTTCTCTTTGATTCAAGCAAAAGGCGCTCACCTGAAATTCGCAGGGGAGGGGGGGTGATTGAAAAAAATCCCTTCCTGATGATAATTGAGCAGAGCCAGACGCACAAAGTCAGGATAGCGAAAATAACAGCGGC
>JAGVIF010000570.1 GCA_020056205.1 Lentisphaeria bacterium
ATAAGGCGATACTGAAGTATCGTCGGTTTCAGACAGGGCGAAGACCGCGCAAAAAGAGCCATAACCGCTATGCGGCGTGAGTCTTTTGGCGTTCAGCCAATCCGCCGCCGCTCGACGATGGCTCGACATCGCCTCCGCGGCGTCGAACTACCTGACCATCCAAAATCCTTCACGTTTTATCCCCACTTATTTATGTTACGGAGCACTAGGTCAGCGCGCGCAAATCCTGCTATATGGAACTTGTTGTTAAACAATGAAAAAAATATTTTCCGACAATTTAATCTTTCTTGTTTTTGGGCTTGTGTTTCTCTCGGCTCTTGTTCTGAGCTGGGTTAGCTTCAGGGCGGCGATGAGGGATGACGAGTTCAGGATTAGGAAGCTGATGGATGAGCTTTCGTCCCGAACGCAGGACATGGCCGACGATTGCCGCTCGATAGTAAGCAACTGTCGTAACGATGTGCTTGCGGCTTTGCGAAATTCGCAAAGTCTCTCTCCGTCCGATCTGGAGGCGGTCGCGTTTGGATCGCCTCTTATTCGGAGGGTTTTTCTCGCCGATTCAGGCGGCAGGATCATCTACCCGTCCGATGACACGCATTTTACGAAGCATTTCTTCAATCTTTTCTACGCGCCGGCATCGGATTTTACGCCGGAGGGCGATGGAGAACGGGAGATTCCGTCCGCGGCAAAAACGCCTAAAAAGCGAAAGACGGCTTTTGGCGGCGCGATAAAGGGCAGGAACGAGGGATGGCTGCTGTGGTTCTCCGAGAACCGTCTCACTCCGATCACGTGGGCGAGGAGCAGGGTAAATCCGGAAATGATAGCAGGCGCGGAGATCGAGACCGCCGCTTTGCTCTCGCGTCTTGCCGCAGTCGTTCCGCAAAACCCGCCTTTCCCAATGAAAATATCCCTGCTGGATGAGCACGGGAGGATTGTGTGCTCAACCGGCGCGGCAATAGGCAAGGCGTCGGATGAGATGGAGGTTTCGGTGGAGATATCCGGCATGCTTCCGAACTGGAAGCTCAGGGGACAACTCGATCCGGACGCGGTTCGCGGGGCGGACGCGAAATTCGCGAAAATTCTCGGATCTCTTTCTCTTGTCGCGATAGTGCTCTGCGGCATCGCGGGTGTTTTCCTCCTTGCGCGCCGGGAAATAATTCTTGCCGGACAAAAAACATCGTTCGTGGCGAACGTCTCCCACGAGCTAAAAACTCCGCTGACGAACATCAGACTTTTCGCGGAGATGCTCGGAAAAATCACCGACCTGCCAAGTGATAAAAAGGAGAAATATCTCTCCGTCATTCTCACGGAGAGTGAAAGGCTTTCCAGGCTGATCTCGAACGTCCTCGACTTCAGCAGGATCGAGGCGGGCGAAAAAAAATACAAGACGGACAAGGTGGAAATACGCGAAATTATACGTGAGACAATTGACGCGAACCGAGCGGCGCTTGAGGAAAAGAAAATGCCGGTCGAGATGGAATTGTCCGAAGAAATCTCCGTCGAAACCGACAGGGACGCATTCGCGCAGGCCTTGCAAAACCTCATCTCGAACGCGATGAAATACGCTTCATCAGGCGGATTCCTCGGTGTCACGTTGGAGAAAAATGACTTGCAGATTCGGGTGAGCGTCCGCGACAAGGGACCGGGCATACCGTTCGCATCAAAGAAGAAGATATTCGAGAAGTTTTACAGATGCGACGACAGGCTCACGGCGGAGACGCGCGGCACGGGACTCGGTCTCTCAATAGCGAGACGTCTCATGCGCGATCAGGGTGGAGATATTGAATATTCCCCCTCCATTGACGGTGGGGCGATATTCACCATCATCGTCCCGCTGAAATGTGAGGGAGAAAAATGATGACATTAGTTTTGTCGGGGTTAAACTAAAAAAAACGTGTAATTAGTGAACAAGCTCAGGAGAGATAAACATGGAAAAGAAGATCAAAGCGCTTGTGGCTGAAGACGATGACAACATGCGTGAAGGTCTCGTTGACGCGCTCCGTTACGAAGGTTACGACGCGAAGGGCGTGGCGGACGGCTCCGGCGCTCTGAAGGCGTATTGCGAGTGGAAGCCGAACCTGATTCTGCTTGATGTCATGATGCCGAGAAAGAGCGGCTACGATGTCTGCCGCGAAATTCGCAGAGGAGACGGAAAGACTCCGATCATCATGCTCACCGCGAAAGGGGAGGAGATTGACAAAGTTCTCGGACTCGAGCTTGGCGCGGACGATTACATCACCAAACCTTTCGGGCTGAAGGAACTTTTCGCCCGGATTCACGCAGATCGGAAGAG
>JAGVIF010000032.1 GCA_020056205.1 Lentisphaeria bacterium
CCTCAAATCCCACGCTAAAGCTGTGAACTCCAACTTTATGATTTGGTGATTTAGAGATTTAAAGATTTGGAAATTTTTCATTCGAAGTTCGATGTTGAATGTTCGAAGTTCATAGTCTTTTCCATCTTATTTTTTCCCTTTTTCATTCTGCTTTCAAAATTTTACTTCCTTTATAGTTGAAACATCAGCGGTGTTGCCGGGCCACATTTCGCAGCACAGCGGCATTCCGGCATCGTCAATTACCACTCCGACAACCATCATAAATTCTCCTTTACAATTTCCCCAATCTTTGTTCTATCAGCCGCCAGTAGGAATTCTCTCCGATGAGCCGCCGGAAAATGACGAACGAGGATACCATCGAGCCAAGCATGCCTGGCAATATGGCATTTTGTCCTACTGCGTAAAAATTATTTACAGGCAGACGGCCAAACAAATTGTGTTGTCCTATCTTCTGTCTTATGCCGTAACCAGAACCGGACGTTGACAGATAATCACGGAAGGTAAGCATCGAAGCAGATTCCATAACTCGCAGTTTATTTCGAAGTTCAGGATAGGCCTGCGTCACTTTTGCCTTCATCGTTTCGATCCGTCGCGCCTTGTATTCGGCGTATCCTTCGTCGCGACGGTTTGTGGATGTCTTGTCCCAGCGCGCGGTCTCGTCCGGAAACATGCTTTCAAAGGCGGTCAGAGTCTGGCATGGGCGACCGTCGTCCGTGGTCTCATGCGCCAACACAATGCCCATGCCGCTTTCCGTAGAATTGCCGGGCTTCAATATTTTATTCAAATCGCAAACCGACAACCATGAGGTAAGTTCTTGCCGGAAATCCGGCAAAGGAGGGGTGATTTCCGCGTATAACGAAAAAAAACCGCAACTTTCCTCGAAACTGCTGATGCGTGACCGGAAATGCGGGGAAATCATCGAAGCCGGAAGTATTTTCAGCATTTCCATCGGATGGAGCGACATGACGCAGGATACGAAGGATAACTCCGAACCGTCGGTAAGCCGGACACGATGACAGACACTATCGTCTATATCAAGGCATTCGGCTATTGTGACGCCGGTTCTGACATTGATTCCCATACGCCCGGCTTCGCGTTGAAAGCCGCTGATGAAAGAACCGCCGCCACCGCAGACGCGGGAAATGTGATCCGTGAGTCCGAAACTGATGCGGCAATGCGTCGTGAGGGGGACCTCGCAAGGAGGCGTTCCGTGGCACATGGCTACGGCACCGAGAATAGTGCGAAGCTCTTGGGAAATGTTTTCCTTGTTGAAAAAGTCGTCCAGCGTAATAAAATCTTCATCCATAAGATAAAACATCTCAGATAAGCTCTTCTCGCGTAGTTTGAAGATTGGCGTGCTGTCAAAGATCCGTCTCTCAACGGTATAATATTCCTGAATCGCCGCCGCCTCATCCTGGTAAAGCGAACAGAGATGATCACATACATCTTTAACGCCTGCTGTTGAAAAGCTCACCTTCTTTAGACGATCCGCAAGGAATATATGGGTCCGGAATTCCTCCTCGCGGATGTCGTCATGCAACCCCAGGACCGCAAGCATTTCCGGAAGCCCGTGATTGAATCCGCCGGTGAAATGGAAACCGGTGTCAAGAGGTATGCCATCGCGGACGAAACGCTGCATGCAGCCTCCCACAACCGCGCTTTTTTCAAGGAGCGTAACACTGCGTCCGGCCGCAGCCAACAACAAGGCCATCGCCATGCCGCTGATGCCGCCGCCTACAATTAAAAATTCTGAGTCCGGCTTCTTTTTTGTTATTTTCATAAGTTGAGCCAATTGCAAAACTTAATTTTAAAGGAGGGCGGGTTTTCTTACCCGCCAAATTCCAGTTCAAATGGCGGACTGGAAAGTCCACCCTCCGTTAGTTTTGCAATTGGCTCAAGCTACCAAAAATGCAATACAGGCGGCCCGAGTGTTGGTTAATCCCGATTCCGAATAAGTTTCTTCTTATTGATAAAACTGCGAAACTCGCAACCCATCTTTGTCTTTCAAATCACGAGGCCGCCATTGATCGCGATGACCTGACCATGTATATAACTGCTGTCGAAACCGCAAAGAAAACTCACTGCGCCCGCAACCTCTTCGGCCGATCCAATGCGGTTCAGCGGAATGAAAGGAAGG
>JAGVIF010000182.1 GCA_020056205.1 Lentisphaeria bacterium
AGCTCTTTTACGAGCGGATTGTTGGGGTATTCTGTTTTGAGATTTTCCGCGAACTTCATTCCCCTGTTATCCTGCATATCCTTAAGCGTGTTGGCTATTTGCAGGAGAGCTCTCGGCCTTTCCTTGTTTTCCTGTGAAAAAAGCAGGGCGGTTCTCATAAACATCAGAACGGCGTCTTTCTTCTTGTTCTGTTTGAGAAGGATTTCTCCTCTTGAGTTGAATCCGAAAGCAGCGATATCGTCGTCATTTGACTCGCCGAGTTCCGAGAGGATATTGAGGGCGTCGTCAAACTTGTCGGTTTCTATGTACAGGTTCGCGAGGAGTTTTTTCGCGTCGTAAAATTCGGCGGCCTTGTCCTGATCGAGCAGTTCATATTTGTCAAGGGCTTTGAGACGGTCTATCGCTTCCTGTTTTTTCCCTTGTCCGTTGAAGGCTGCGGCTTCCCCGTAAATGCAAAGGGCGTCATAACCCACAAATTTATATAAATCGTAAAGTTTTCTGAATTCGGCTGACGCTTCCTGATATTTTTTTGACGAAAGCATTTTTTCGGCGGCGGCTATCTCGGCCGGTTTTTCCGTCAGTCTCGCGTAGGAATAGTCCGAAGCTTTTATTTTCCCCTGCACGGCGCCCTGCACTACCCACAGATCTCCGTTGGTCTCGGCTTTTTTAAATTCGCCTTTTGCGGTTGTCCCGTCTTTTTTTGTTACTACGCAGATATTGGCTTCCAGCGAAAGGGCTCCGCAAAAAACCAAGACGGCGGCAAAAATGGAAAGTTTCATTTTCATACCCCTTATTTTAATAGTTGTTTATAATTTGTCAATCTCTTCTTTAAATTTTCCTTTTGGAAAATACTTTTTATATTTTTCGAGCAATTTTTGTTTTTCGTCCTTGGAGCCGAGCTTCGCATAACAAATCGCGGCTTTATAGACGGCATATTCTATCCATTCCATCTGCCCCGCGCGCTCTTCAATCGGAAGTTCTTTTACTCTGTCGTCGCCGCTCCATGAGTCAATGTCTGTTATCGCCAGCATGTTAAAAGCGCCCAGCGCATTTTTAAACTCGTTCTGATCAATGTATGTGTCTCCAATCATGCATTGCGCCTTGAAATATACGGAATTTTTCTTTGCTCCCATTGCCGCCATTGTGATGTCGCTGTAGTCTGACAAAGCGTTTTTGTAGTTTTTCAATGCTCTATACGCGAGTCCCCGTGAAAATTTTGCCTGATAGAAGTATGGGGTTTTATCGTTCTTCAGCAAAGCGTCAAGATAATTTACGGCATCTTGGTGGATTCCGCTCCAATAGGCGGCGGCGGCGCTGTCAAAAAGGAGCTTTTCTTTAATTATCCCTATGATATTCTTTTGTTCATTTGGTTTTGCCGCGATTTCCGCGGCCTTCACCTTTCCGATCCAGTCCGTCAACTCCGGTTTTTCGATTTTATTAAGGAGAATTTGGGATGCCATTAGAGCTGTCTCGGCTCCTGTTTTGGGGTGTGTTCCGCCGCAGTCGGAGAGATTTTCAGCCACCCACCTTAGATCAGAAATGGAAATTTCAGCTTTCTGATCGAGCATTTTCCTGAACACCTCAATGCTTTTCTCATATTTTTTTATCTCATACATGCTTTTGGCAAGAGTAGGCACAGCCTGTTTGCCTTCTTTGCTGTCGGGAAATTTCACGGAGAGTTCCTCAAGGATCTTCGCCGCGTCTTCAAATTTGTTTATTTCCCCGTAGAGGACTCCAAGCCTTGACATGCTTACCGGAGTTTGTTTGCCCTGCGGATATGCGGAAATGAATTTTTTGAAATATTCTACGGCCTTTTCTTTTTCATTGAGACCGTCGTATGCCCATCCTGTCAGCGCTGAAATACTTTCTTTGGCGGAAGTAGTTTTTTTAGAGATGTCGCTATCAAGGATTCCACCTTTGGATGTCATTTGCACGAATTCTTCGCACTGCTTGAGCGTTTCTTTGTAGTATTTGATGGAATCAGCTTCGAGTTCTTGAACCTTCTTTTTCGCGTCTTCGGCCGTCATCTCTTTTTCTGCGGCGGGCGCCGGTTTATTCGTGTCGTCGTCAAGAATTTCGGGTATTCCCTTTTCTTTTTCAGTCCGAACCGGGAGTTGAACCGCTTCAAGCATAAGGGCTTTTTCTTTTAAAGCCTTCGCTTCTTTTTCTTTTGAATCGGCAAATTGAAAGTATGCCTCCGCCGTTCTGAGCTTGGCGTCGGCAATGTCTCCAAGCTGAATTTTATCCTTCGGCGCTTTTGACTCCCTTGCGCAGAAATCAAGAAAGGACTGCGCCGCCTCAAAATATTGCCTTGAGTTGAAGTAGCACCAGCCAAGCAGATAAAAAGAACTCGTCCCGTACTCGGTGTGCTGGAAGTTGCCTATGATGTTTTTGTAATACGGGATCGCGTCAACAAAGGCCTGCCTTGCTTCGTTGTTTTTGCTCGCTCTTTCCTGTCCTATCGGGAGAGTTTTGGCTTGTTTTGCCAAGTCGGCGGCCTTGTCATAAAAATATTTTGCGACCCTTGCCGAAATCGCGCCGGCATATTGATCTGTCGGACAGGTCTTCAGGTAGTGCCTGTATAAGACCATAGCCTCGCTGATTTCATTTTTCTTCCACAAATATTCGCCCGTCTGCAGGAGAGTCGCCGGAGTTTTTTCATATCTTGGAAAATAGTCGCCGAGATATGACGCCAGAGCCATGGCCTCAAGGGCCTGGTCGGTTTTAACATAGCAGTATGCAAGTATTGAAATATTTTCCGAAGCTTGCGCGCCGGTTCTTGACTTTTTTATTTCTTCAAGATAAGGAGGTATGGCTTGCGCGAACTTTCCGTCCTGATAGAGCCTGTCAGCTTCTTTCTTCTTAAAGGAAACCACCCTGCTCAATTTTTTGAGGACGGCTTCAGGGATGGTGATTTTTTTTCCAAGTTTTTCGAGCTTTTCCCTGCAATCGCTGAAGCCGCTTATAACCTCCTCATATTTCGGAAACTTTTCGTGTTTAAGCAAAATGGAATAAAATTTCTGGACAGCCTTGCCGTTCAATTTAATTTTTTCCTCGTCGGAAGACGCTTTTGCCGCTTGAGCCTGATATATCCGGCCTTCAATAAAAGTTGCGAGAACGGAGGGGGCTTGGGACTCTATGCGCTCCTTTTTATAGCCTTCGTCAAAGCCGTTTATTATCGCCGCCGTTTTTTCTCCGGTCAGAATTTGCAGGGCGTCGGAATATCTTTCAAGTATGTATAAGGCCCTTGTCTTTTCAACGTAGGAAAGGGCGGCGATAGAGTCTATTCCGGCCCATAGAAGTTCCTCAAGCGGTTTAAAGGCGTCGTTTGCAAGCGGCTGCCAGCCGGTCTTTCCATCTTCCTTTAATTTCTCCGCAGTATCAAGTTTTGTCTGTATTGAGAGCAACATTCCTTCTCTGTCGCCGAAAGGGGATTGAGTTGTTTCGTCTTTCTCCGCAAGCGCCTCTCTGTATTTAACAACTTTTGCCGCCTCGGTAGCCTGCCCTTTTTCTTTGTAGCAATAGAGAAGATAGTTTAGAGCTTCGATGAAATCATTTTTCCCGTCTTCATCCTTCGGCGGATCGGCGAGTTTAACTTTAAAATAACCTTCCAGAGCTGTTATGCCGATATCAAGCTTCGCCCTTTTTATGGCTTCAATGCCCATCACCCTCCTTGAATCGGGATAATAGGGGCTCGAACTTGCGATGGAGTTTATCGTTTTTTCCCCGTCGTCTATTTTTCCGTTCGTGAATTGTGTAAGGCCTATTTGAATCTTGATCACGTCCGCTTCGGAAGGATTTTCCTGCATTGTCTTCTCGAGCAGATAAAGAGAGTAATCGAACATCTTCAATTCGTTGAGTTTTTTTGACAACGCGATCGCGGTTTTTACGTCAGGATTATCTGCGGAAAGCCCTTCCATCCCTGTGAATATCAGCGCTAAAACGAGAACCATCAGAAAACTGAAATTTCTTTTCATCCGTATTAAGTCTCCGTTTTATTTATTTCAAGAAAGTTATTTCGACTGCCCTGTCTCTCGGTCCATCAAATTCGCAGAGACATACGCCCTGCCATGTTCCAAGACAAAGCCTGCCGTTTCTCACCGGAATTGTCTGGGAAACGCCCACGAGCGAGGTCTTTATATGAGAATCACTGTTGCCTTCACCGTGTTTGTAGGATATTTTTCTCGCCGGAACCATTTCCTCCAGATGAGAGAGAATGTCTGAAAACACATCCGGATCGGCATTTTCATTGATGGTTATGCCGACGGTGGTGTGTTTCGAGAAAACATTGCACACGCCGTCGACCATCTCTTTAGGAACAAGCTTCTGAACGTCCCCGCTGATGTCTATCATCTGTGTTCTCTTTGAGCTCGAAATACTGATGCTCGGCATATTTCCATCCGATTTTGGTTTAAAGTCCGCGAAATCCTGACGAAAAAACAATCCTCGACATATAATCGTCCCAACGTTAAAATCAAATTTAATTTTATTTTATTTTAATCGAATCTTTTCACCCTCGCGTGACAATACGGTTTTTTTTCGGTTTTAAGGTAGTATTTTCTGTGATATTCCTCAGCGGGAAAAAAAGACCCGGACTCTGACACTTCGGTGCGGACGTTTAACCCTTTGCTTTTTAATATCTCAATTAACTTCAGAACTGTCCTCTTTTGCTCTTCATCAGACGCGAATATAGCTGAACGATATTGGGTTCCGATGTCAGGCCCCTGCCGATTTTTCTGCGCGGGATCATGTATCTCAAAAAATATCCTTGCCAATTTCTCAAAATCGCTTTTATCTTTGTCAAAAATAATCATTACAGTTTCCGCGTGCCCGGTCTTCCCGGAACAAACTTCCTTGTAGGTCGGATTGTCCCCCTTCCCTCCCATGTAGCCGGGAATAGCGAGAATTACGCCGTCCTCATTCATGAAATAATATTCCACACCCCAGAAACAGCCCCCTGCGAAAAATGCCTTGCCGATTCTGTTTTCCGGGATGAAATCAAGCGAAATAGAATTTACGCAATGACGGAGATTCTTTTCCGTAAGCTTCTCCCCTTTAAAGACATGCCCGAGATGCGCTCCACAGCGCGAACACAGTATTTCCGTCCTTTTCCCGTCCGCATCAGCCTTGCGTTCCACAGCTCCCTCTATTTCATCGTCGAAAGACGGCCAGCCGCAATCCGATCTGAATTTGTTTTTCGAACTGTAGAGCCCGAGCCCGCATCTCTTGCAGGCATATATGCCGGATTCAAAGAGCCCGGCATATTTTCCCGAAAAGGGTTTTTCCGTGCCCTTTTCAATAATAACCCTGCCCTCTTCAGGCGTCAACTCATTCAGTCTCACAGGCTCAGCCCTTCCTGAAAATATTATTAAAAAAAGGAATGTGCGTAAAATATTTTTCATTTGTGCGCTAAATTAATGCTCCAAAACTATAAACCGAGAAGGCTGACATGTCAAAATCGTTTTTGAAAAAAAGTTACGGAATATCGGCCGCGATAATAATCTGCAGAATTCTCGGGCTTGCAAGAGAAATCCTGCTCGCGGGAATCTTTGGCGGCGGCGCGTTGATGTCGGCGTGGGGACTGGCTTTTATGACGCCAAACCTCCTAAGGCGGCTCTTCGGCGAGGGCGCCCTTGGAACTTCAATAGTTCCTATCGTAACATACGCCATCGAAGAAGAGGGCGCGGAAAAAACGCGAAAAAAACTCGGCGCCATATATTTGACATTGTCCGTAATCCTGATGCTCATAGTGATTCTCTTCTCCGTCGCGGCGATTTTGTGCGAGCCCTTTGCTAAAGTCGAACGAGTCAAATTAGCGCTCGAACTGATACCATTGCTGATGCCATACGCATTTTTTATATGCATTATCGGGGCGATGTCGTCGGTACTCAACAGCGTCGGACGCTTTTTTTGGCCGGCCATCGGAACATTGAGCCTGAACATCGTGATGGTTCTTTGTCTTTTGTTCGTCTGCCCGCTTTTTGCCGGAAAAACAACTATGCTCAAGGCGCTCGCTTTGTCTGTCGTCCTGTCCGGCGTCATTCAGCTCGTCTTCACCTCAATACTCCTCAAGGCCGCCGGAATGTTCCCTGAATTGCGAATTTCGCAATTCTGGAAAGAGCCTGCGGTAAAGGAGTTATGGCAGTTGACCCTTCCGGCAATGATCGGGGCGTCCGCTCTGCAGATCAGTTTTGTGGTTGACCGGACAATGGCGTGCTGGCTTGGCGATTACGCTGTTCCGGCTTTAAACTACAGCGACAGGATAATAGATATTCCCATTGGAATTTTTGCGGTCGCAATGGCTGCCGTTGTTATGCCGGCTCTGTCAAAAAGCGCCGCCAGAAAAAACGATGATGAGCACAGCGAACAATTCATCTCGTCCCTGAAATCAATCTTCTTCCTTTCAATCCCGTCGGCAATCTTTATCTTCATCTTCAGCATTCCGATAGTGAGGCTCTTTTATATGAGGGGCGCGTTCGGGGAGAAAGAACTTGCGGAGACGGTCTGGGCGATGAAATTTTACACGGCCGGAATTCCGTTCTTCTGCTCAGTCAAGATAATAAACTCGGCATTTCAATCCCGAAAGGACATGAAAACTCCGGTAAAGGTTTCCATCCTCTGCATAATCTTGAACATTCTACTCAATTATCTGCTGATGTTCAAACTGCGGCAGGGCGGCATCGCCCTTGCGACGGTAATATCATCCTTCGCTAACTGCCTCATTTTGCTGCTTATCCTCAAGGCGAGGAATCCTGAAAGAAAATATGCGCCGCTCATTATTGAATTTTTCAAACTGTTAGTCTCTTCTTCTTCTGCTGCCGTCTGCGCGTTTTTCATCTATCATCTCCATTCTGGAAAACTATCCCTCAATATTTCCGTCCTTCCGCCCGATTTGCTCCCTCTCCTGTCCGCGGCTGCTTCTTTCGCAATCGTCTTCCTGCTCGCATCTTCCCTCACGGGATCAAAAGAATCCGCGATGATCCTTCAAGCGCTAAGCGTTAAGAAAATATTTAAGGCGGGTTCAGCCCACAACCCAGAAAAGTAAAGAAAGGGTTCACCGTTCAGGGTTCAGCGTTCAGCGTTCAGGATAAATGAAGACGCGAGCAAAAAGAATAAAAAAAGAAGTTCTAAAGTGCGGAAGTTCGGGAATGCGAAAGTGAAAAAAGTAGAAAGGGGGAAGGCTAACGGCTAAAGACTGAAGGGAGAAGGAGAAAGTAGAAAAGTTTTCTAAATTCTAAATTTTTGTGTGTCCCTTGCGTCCCTTATGTCCCTTGCGTCCCTTGTGTATCTGCAGTGAAAAATGGGAAGTAAAATGGAAAAGGGAAAATGAACATCGAACATTCAACATTGAACATCCAACATCGAACGAAGAAAAACTCTGTGCCTTTAACTTATAACTAATAACCTATAGAGCCAATTGCAAAACTCAAAACCGATGCCGATGAAGGAGATTATGAAATTCAGACAAGCCGCAAAACCAGAGGCATACCCAAGGCGGTATGTCGA
>JAGVIF010000239.1 GCA_020056205.1 Lentisphaeria bacterium
CGACATACCGCCTTGGGTATGCCTCTGGTTTTGCGGCTTGTCTGAATTTCATAATCTCCTTCATCGGCATCGGTTTTGAGTTTTGCAATTGGCTCTCTAATTTAAGAATTTTTCTTGTCCCATTCGAGAACTTTCTTGATGGCGTAGTCAACTTCCTGCGTTGTAAGCTCAGGGAACATAGGCAGTGACACGCATGAGAGCGCGTTTTTCTCGGCGTTTGCGATTGAGCCGGCAATTTTGTATTCCTTGCCCCACGGGAATCCTTCCTGTTTGTGGATCGCGATGGAATAGTGTGTCTTGGCGTCAACACCGTTTTCGATGAGGAAATTCAACAGGTCATTGCGTTTGTTGGCATCTTTTGTTTCGACGACATAAAGGTGGAAGACGTGGCGATATCCCGGTTTGACGCAAGGCAGAGTCATGGACTTGACATCTTTAAGCCCCTTTGTGTATTGTTCCGCAAGTTTGATTCTCATGTCTGTCCATTTTGTGATGCATTTCAGTTTGGCGCTGAGGACTCCGGCCTGCAGATCGTCAAGGCGGCTGTTGAATCCGAACGAATGATGGTCGCGCTTGACAGACCCGTGACTGCGTAGTTTGCGGACTCTCTCATTGATCTTGTCGTCATTTGTGAAAAGCGCTCCGCCGTCGCCAAAGCATCCGAGATTCTTTTGTATTATGAAACTTGTGGCAACCGCGTCGGAAAATTCGCCTTGTTTGAAAGTGTCGCCGCGCCCGTCTATTGCCTGGGCGTTGTCTTCAATGACTTTGAGATTATGCTTTTTTGCGATTTTCGCAATTGCCGGCATATCGGCGCATTGTCCGTAGAGATGGACGGGGATGATCGCCTTTGTCTTCGGGGTGATGGCGGCTTCGATTTTTGAAGGATCAATACAACGTGTTTTTTCGTCGCAGTCAACAAACACGACTTTGCATCCGGCTATCCAAGCGGCCTCGGCGGTCGCGAAGAACGTGTTGGGATGGGTGATGACTTCGTCGGCGGGTCCGATGTCCATCGCCATAAGGGCGAGCCAGATAGCGTCGGTGCCGTTGCCGAGTCCGATTGCGTGTTTGCTTCCGAAATATTGCGCGAGTTCTCCTTCGAATTTTTTGAGCATCGGGCCAAGTACATATTGTCCGCTCATCAAAACCTCGTTGATGTTCGCGTCAATTTCCTTTTTGATGCTTTCATACTGCCTGACATGGCCGTAAAAAGGTGTCTGCATACAATTTACTCCTATTATTTTTTTGTTAGTTTAATTTTTAAACTTGAATTTTCAATAGTTTTTTCCCACAATTAATGATTGAGGTAATTTCAAAACTCCAATTCCCGGTCGCGGCAAGCGCGACCCTCCACGCCCGAAACGGGCGTCCAGATGGAGGGACGCGGTCTTGCCGAGCGAAGCGACGCGTGCCGAAGGCAAGGCCGCGGCCGGAGTTTTGAAATTGGCTCGACTATTTTTCTTGCTCTCTATCTTGTCGGCAGGAAATATGGTTTTCCGGGTTCGATAATGCTGTTCCACTGTTTTCCCGCGCCCAAATCGAGGGAAATTTTTTGTTCAGGTCCTTTCATTTGCGAGAAGATTTCCGAGAATGTGAAAATTTTCTGATATGAGACCATTTTATAATCGTCCTCCGTGATGTTGGCTAATTCAAGAGCGGCAAGAACGGCGTCATCAAAGAATCCGTTTTGGTCAACCATTCCAAGTTTCAGGGCGTCGCTTCCGAGGAAGATTCTGCCGTCTCCTATTTCACTGGTTTTTATTTGTTCCGCGCTGAGATTTTTTCTTCCGGCGGCAACGATATCAACGAATTCGCCGTAGATTTTGTTGATTATGTCCTGCGCGAGAACCTTTTCCTCTTCGGTTCTAGGCCTTGAGCCGTCGAGCATGTCTTTCATCGGGCCTGACTTGTATGTTTCCGTGTAGACGCCTATTTTGGTCAAGAGGCTATGATAATTATATGTCTGCATTATAACGCCGATGCTTCCTGTTATGCAAAGCCTGTGCGCCACGATGTGGTCGGATGCCACGGCCACATAATATCCTCCGCTTGCGGCAACGGAATTCATATACGAGACAACGATTTTTCCTTTTTTTCTCAGTTCCAACACCTTTTCGTAGATATTGTCGGCTGCCGTAACTTCTCCGCCCGGCGTGTCAAGGAAAAGGATGACAGCTTTTACCGACGGGTCGCCAATCGCCCTCTCCATTTGTTTGCATATTCTTGATGAGTCGGCGGCTTGCATAAATCCGCCTCCATCGCTTTCCATTATCACGCCCTTTATCTCGATGAGAGCGATCTTGTTTGATGAAAAAGATTTTCCGTGTATGAATTTTTCAGTCAATCCGTCGCTTTCTCTGGAGAAGGGTTTTATTTTTTCAGAGAATCCGCCGGCGCTGCCGCCAAATATCCCTATGGCTGCGATAAAAAGTCCGGCGATGATAAAGACCGCGCTTAACGTCGCGATAGAGATTATGGCGAGCACAATGCACCCTGTCCTTGACGCTTTTTTCACGGAAGGATTAGTGTTTTGTTCTGCGATTGGCGAAAAATCGTTTTTGTTTTCTTCTGACATAAAAATGACTCCTGTTTTTAGTATCTTTAAAGGGATTGGCAAACGGTGATAGCGGCCACTCCGGCTATATCTTCGGCTGAACATCCCCTTGATAAATCGTTAAAAGGTTTGGATAGTCCCTGAAGTATGGGTCCGTAAGCGGCGGCGCCGGCCAGACGCTCCGTCAATTTATATGCGATGTTTCCGGCGTTAAGGTCGGGGAATATAAGGATGTTTGCCGCTCCTTTCAGAGGGCTGTCGGAACATTTTTTTTGAGCGACCGCCGGAACGATGGCCGCGTCGGCCTGCAGTTCTCCGTCAATCAATGCGTCAATACCCATCCGCAACGCTTTTTCTTTTGCGATTTTCGCAGAAGCTGCGACCTTGTCAACTGATTCGTGCTGGGCGCTGCCTCGTGTTGAAAATGAAAGAAAGGCGATTCTGGGCATCCCGCCTATGAGAGATTTGTAAGTCATTGCCGATGAAATGGCTATATCGGCGAGTTGTTCGGCATCGGGGGCCGGGTTCACCGCGCAGTCCGCGTAAATGAGCACATTGTCTCCGGCCGGAGACGGTTTTGCCAAATCCATTATCATACAGCTGTTTCCTGTTTTTATTCCCTGTTTTGTTCCCAGCGCCATAAATGCCGCTCTGAGCATATCGGGCGTAGACGCTATGCTTCCGGCGACAAGCCCGTCGCAGAGGCCTTTGCGGAGGAACATCGCTCCGAAGAAGAGACGGTTGTTCATATATTCGGAGGCGAGTTCCGGCGTCATATTTTTCTTTTTGCGAATTTCGCAAAATTCTTTTATAAAATCTTCGCGCAGTCCGGATTCGAGATGGTTCAATGTTTTAAAATTTATGTTTTTGATTCCGGCCGAGGCGGCCGAATCGGCGATTTCCTTTGGGGTTCCGAGGACGGTTACCTCCGATGCTGTTTTTCTTTCGAGGATGATCTCGGCGGCTTTGATAACCCTTGGATCCTGTCCTTCGGGGAGGACGATTTTCTTTTTATGCTCTGCGCATTTTTTCACTATCAGGTCGATGAACGGCATATTTTCACCTTTTTTTATTTGTCGGGGGGAAGTTCCGGATTTTTTTCGTGAGAGACGACCAATAGAGTTTCTCTGGCTATCATAAGTTCTTCGTTGGTAGGCATTACCACGATTTTGCAGCGGCTTGACGGCTTTGATATCAAGCCTAGAACGCCTTTGAATTTTTCGTTCAGCTCTTCATCGAGTTCCATTCCGAGGCAGGAGGTCTTGTCAAGTACCATTTTTCTGATGTATGAGCTGTGTTCACCGATTCCTCCGGTGAATATGACGACATCGGCGCCGCAAAGTTCGGCGAAATAGGCCCCCATATATTTTACGATTCTGGCGATGAACATTCTGAGAGCGCGGAGAGCCTGCTGGTCTCCGGATTCGGCGGCTCTTATTATATCTCTCATGTCGGAGCTTCCTATGCCTCCTACCCCGAGCAGGCCGCTCTTTTCATTCAGGATCGCATTAATTTCTCCGGGGTTCATTCCAAGTTCTCCAAGACGGATGACAACGGCGGGATCTATGTCTCCGCAACGCGTTCCC
>JAGVIF010000220.1 GCA_020056205.1 Lentisphaeria bacterium
TATAAGTTCAGCAAAGGACGGGGTTTGCTGAACTTATACCTTGCGAGCCCTCCGATGGCATCTGCAACGGCGCGGTTTATGAGTTCTGCAATTGGCTCATAAGAGTATGCGCAAAAAAAGATTTCGCGATTTTCGCAAAAATCTTTTTTCAGCAGACTCTAAATATCCACCGAAAGGACCTGTCTGCGTGCCTGCCTGAGCGAGAACGCTCGCAGTCAGGTGGACACGCACAGGCAGGCGATTTATACGTGTCCGGTGGGATATTAGATTGAATTTTTAGCGGGCGGTGGTAGTGTCTATTTTAAATTTATGTAAAGGATTTTCAATGAAATATTTCCATGGTTTCATACTGATGATGGCTTTGGCCAACGCTGGCATTGCAGCGGAATCGGCGCAGCCTCCGACAAATGCTCCCGCCGACAACAACTTGGTGTTTCGCGATCCGTTTACGATTAAGCTCCACGTGGACAAGGAACGCTACTACGAAGAGAAAGTCGTCAAGAAGATACCTTTTGTCGCAGACAACAATGTCTATCTGTTCCCGGGCGAGTCGTTTGGACTGAAGCTCAGTGTTGTGGACGGTGAAATCACGACTGTGAGTTATCAGAAAGAGAAGATAAGCGCCGACGTTGAGCTGGAGTTCAAGCAGGAAATAGAGGAGAACGGTGATGCCATGATGATGCTTGTGATCAAGAGCAGGATCAAACAAATTCTTTATTTGGATGCGCTGATGATTGTTCCTAGGAAGAAGGGAAATTACAAGACGAGCATTCTTCCGCTTAAACCCGGATTGATGAACTTTGAGAGCTGGCCCCATCCGATCATACAATTGGTTCTCAGAAACCTGAGATTTAAGGAGAATGTTTCGAATAACAGCCCCGAGGGTGGTGTTGCCCCGTAGACATCTCACCGCTTCATTGTTGCCAAGTTAAAGATTTTTAAACTGACTCTGCGTTCCACAAATCCGATAATAGGTCTTGCCTGCGAAGTGGCAATATATTGATACCCGGGGATCGAAGAAAATCTGCTCTAACGATGCAATCGGGCTTTGATTGCGCGGCCTTTGATAGCGCTACCCAAGCCGATGAGTAGACCGAGACAAATCAGTCCGAGCGAGATGAGTTGACCCCACAGGGTCAGGACACTGTGACGTTTCGGGTTATCTGGATGATAAAGAACAGTGAATCTGTCGCCTTGACTTTCATAGCCAATGGTTGATGCTCTGGCTCTCCGCTCGTACCGCACCCCATCTTTATCGCTGTACGCGTAATGAGCGATATAGAGATGAAATTGATTTCTGTATCCCTTGAAAGGCTCAACGGATATTCCGGTTATCCATCCCTGCGTTGTCTCATGGCGTACAAGCAACGGGATATCGAGATGCCACAGTCCCGCGAAAAGTATGGCGAAGCCCAAGATATAACCGGCGAGCCAGAAGCGGAGCTTGAGCGTTGTTTCCTCATTTACCGGCTTTACGAAAGTGCCCGCGATCACTGCCGCCACGCGGCGATAAATCCGGAACGCGAACCACGTTGAAATCACGAAGAGCAGAGCGCCCCCGGACAAGAACACCGTTTCCGCTTGAACAGGAGACGATTCTCCATTTCGTTCTCCAAGGAGAGCAAGGGCGAAAAAGGCAAGAACCGACCCAAGAACTACGAGTGAAAACAAGAATGCGATGATTGCTGCTATGATTGGTTTGAATCGCATATTGAAGCCTCTATCAGTGTGCTTCCCTGCTGCCGCGCCTAACGCCAAAGCTCAGCGGCGGTTTATCGTCCGCTGAAGCGACTTGTTATACGAAGCTTTTGCTTTTATTTTCCGGCTGATTGCGGATGCTGACCCAATACTCTTCCATTGCGTCATCGTCTATCTGTATTTTCTCTTTCGCCCAGGGATAACGGTCTCCTCCGCTCTTCTTTGGTCCGGAAACCCAATATACCTCTATTTGCATTTGGGTCAATATAATTTCCACATCCTGCATTGTACTTTTGAAGGAATTTCCCCTTAAAATATATAGATTTACCGGTTTTTGAAAAACTTACTCTTGTAATCCATGCCGAACCATTATCGTCATGTCCATTGCCATGACTTTTTAGCTCGACATACATTATTCTTGTATTCATTTTTCTCTTCTGTATAACAAGTTATTAAATAGTTTTCTGTTAGACATTCGGAGATTATAGCGTTTTTTTGAGAAATCAACTGGGAACTTGTCTTTTTTGGGGATAAACTCTTTGCTATTGCTGTTTAACATACCATTTGAGAACGGCGGACACGTCGTCGTATTCAGCGGCGGGATAATCGGCGTCTTAAACGCGCTTGCCGCAAAAGCGCGCGGCGCAAAGGAAGTCACAATCAATGCGGGTTAACTTCTTCTGAAAAACACGGCTGATGCGATTGAGAGGGGATAGAGAGACAAAATTGCCACAGATTCGTTATGAAACCCCGATGCGGAGAGGAAAGCGGTTTGGATTAGAATGATTCCGCTGATAAGTCCGCCGACCCGCGCGCTGATATTCTTTTGTCCACCTATCATTCTGCCGGCAAAAACATTGTAAAGCAGAAAAAGGAGAACGATTAACGACAATGCCGAAATATAGATGCTCGGAGGGAGCAAACCGGAAATTTCTATTACGAATTTAAATTTGTGGAGCGCATAAAGAGAGAGAAAGAAAACGGAGAGAGCCATCATGCAGAGACCTGGCATGAAAGTTTTCAGGTCGGAGTTTTTCTCTCTTGACGCAGCCAGCGAAAGCCCCATAACAAATGCGAAATATATTGAGATAAAGGCAAACAGTGTCGGAGGCAATGCCGAAAAAGTCTCATATTTCAGAGAAAAGCCAAGCAATACGCTCATTGTTCTGCAGAGCGCCAAAAGGACCGGGCCAAGAATTGCGTTGTCCTTGAAAACAAAGTTGTAAAAAAATATCGCCGACAAAAGAACCAATCCCGTTGTGAAACAGGCGGAACCGGCGGCAAGTCCGGCTGACAATCCGCAAACAAGGGCGGCTATGGATGCGATTTTCGCAAAAAAAACACTCACTTTTTCAGAAGGGATTGGACGTTTCGGATTTAAAATCCTGTCTTCTTCAATGTCTTTTATGTCGTTAGAGATTAGTCCGAATATATAGTAGGACAGCGACGATATTACCGCGAAAATTATTCCTTTCTTGTCGGAAAAATCTCCTCCGCAAAGGAGATATCCGGCTATCGGATCTCCCGGTATGGTGAACAGATTTGGAAGCCTGATTAAGGCAAAATATGGAAATATGTTTTTGCGGATAAAATTAAATTTCATCACGGGACGCCTTTTTGAAAAGCGTAAAAGCGTTGCGGGTGGATATTTCGGCGAGGGTTTCAAATTCGGACGACAAAATTTCAGCGGCTTTTTTCACCGTATGAACGAGCAGGGCGGGATGATTTTTCTTTCCTCTGAAAGGCGCCGGCGCAAGATAGGGAGAGTCAGTCTCAAAGAGAATCCTTTCCAACGGCGTCTTTCTTAAGAGCGCTCTCACATTTTCTCCTTTTGGAAATGTGAGTATCCCCGCAAAACCGATGTAGGAGCCTATTGATAGAAATTTCTCAAGCCAAAATTCATCGCCGGCAAAACAATGCATAACGAATTTTCCGCCGGATTTTGAAAAATCGCGTAGAATTTCGTGAGCGTCCTCATAAGCTTTTTGCGATCCGTCTTTGTCCCTGCAGTGGATCACGGCGGGAAGATTATGCTCCAATGCCTTGTCTATGAATGATTTGAACACCGAAATCTGTTTTTCCCTTTCTTCATGAAAATCGTAATAATAATCGAGCCCGATTTCTCCGACGGCGACATTTTTTTTATGAGGAAAAAATGCGTCAAACGTGTCCGGAGCGGCATCGCGCGCATCGTGCGGATGGACGCCTGCGGAAAACCATGAATTTGGAATATGCTCGGAAAATATTTCCGCTTCGCGGGTCGTCGCATAATCGGAGCCTGCGACGAGCAGATAATTTACTCCGGCTATCCTTCCTTCCTCGTAAAAATCCGCGGGGCTGAGCCCGTCAAAATGCGTATGAGTATCGAAGAGTGTCATAAATTTGTCCTGCGGCCGCTCGAACAGATTAGTTCTTTTTCATATCCCATTAGGGCGAAAATTGCTGTTGCGGCTTTTTCCGAAGCCCTTTCGCCGGACGGCGAAATCGCATTTGTCATCTCTGCCATTTTTCTTTCCGCGTAGGCGCGCCTTGAGCCTCCCGGAAGAATTTCAAGCAATCCGTTTGAAAGGGTTTCGGGATTGACATCATCCTGAAGGAACTCCCTGAAGACAAGTTCGCCGCATATTATATTGACCATTGTGAAGTAGGGAAGCGATACAAGCATTTTTCCGAAAAAGTATGACAGCGGATTGAGTCTGTAAGATACGACAATCGGCAGTCCGGCTATCGCGCATTCAACGGTTACGGTCCCGGACGCGGCAATCCCTGCGCAGGCTTTCTGAAGCAGTATTTCTGTCTGTCCGCAGTAAAATTCAATCTGAGGTATTTGCGCGTTTGTTCCTCTCTTGAAATTATTGAATATACGGAGGCATCTTTCATAAATGCTTTTCCTGTTGAGTGATACGGCGAATTTCAACTCAAGCTTCATCGAATGCAATTTGAGCGCGGTTTTGAGCATCGGCGTCAGAAGCCGGTTTATTTCATCGCCTCTGCTTCCCGGCAGGAGAAGCACAAGGTTCTCCTCGCGTTTTATATCTTTGCCGCTTCTTTTGCGGACTATTTCGACGAGCGGATGGCCGACGAATTCAGTGTCAAGGCCGGTTCCGGCGTAAGTCTCTGTCTCAAAAGGGAATATGACGAGCATTTTACCGCAGTATTTTGCGAGTTTTGGTATCCGTTTCTTTCCCCATGCCCACACTTGCGGGCTGACGTACCAGACCACGGGTATCCCGCGCATCCACATTTCTTTCGCGAAGCGAAGGTTGAAGCCCGGATAGTCTATCAGGACAACAGCGTCAGGTTTTTCTTTTTCCGCTCTTTTAACCAGGCCTCTGAAGATTTTTATGAAGGTGAAAATTTTCTTGATCACCTCGGCGAATCCGACTATGCCCAGTTCGCTGGAATCAACATAGATTTCAACGCCGGCGCTTTTCATTTTAGAGCCGCCCATACCGGCGATGATTAATTCATCTCTTCCGCGGGAAAGCTCTCTCAGCGATTTTGCGAGTTCGGCGCCATAGGCGTCGCCGGAGCTTTCGCCTGCGAAAATCCATATTTTACGGGCATTGCTCATTTAAACTAATGTGAAAAAGACTTGAAAAAAAACTAAACCGTCGTAACTTACACCCTCTTGCGGTTCATTCGAATTTAATTTGGAGAATTTAATGAAATTCAGCGACCGACCCGAAAAAAGCGGTAGTTTCAAAGGAGGAGGTAGATTATGAACAGATATGTCAATATGCTTCTTCAAATACAGGAGCTTGAAATCGTCCTTAAAGAGAAAAATTTAATGATGGAAACGGTGGAATCCAAAAACAGGGCGCTTGAGGAATTGTGCTACGACATCAGCGGACTTAAAAAAGAGTTGCCTTTTGAAGTGGTTTCACCCTTTGAGCGGATATTTAATAAACATGGGCTCGCCGTCTGCCCGATGATAAATTCAACATGCACAGGGTGCTCGATGAAACTTCCCGTGGGGGTTGCAAACAATGTCCTTTCCGATAAAAATTGCATATCCTGCCCAAATTGCGGAAGATATCTTTTCTACGATGAACAGCTTCCCGAACGTCCCGGAGAAGAGATTAAGCAATATAAGGGAGTGGCGAGATTCTCGTCGCTGGAGCTTATGTGTCCTAATGTTGAGGCCGGAACGAAGGAGGATCTCATAAAATATGTGGCGGAAAAAACCTGCAATGCCGGATTCGTCGGGGATTCTGCGAAATTCGCGGAATCCCTGCTGAAGCGGGAGAACCTGATCTCGACAGCGGTGGGCGTGGGAATCGCCTTTCCTCACGCGAGAGGCATTAACGCGTGCGGTTTGACTCTCGCAATAGGAACAGCAGCCAAGGGTATCCCTGAAAACGGGCTTGAAGAAGATTTAAAAATATTTTTCCTCTCCGCCGTCCCGGTTTATTCGAGCGTTTTCTATCTTGAACTTGTATCCAAGCTGGCAAATTATTTCTCAAAGAAAACAAACAGGGAAAAACTCCTCAAGGCAAAAACTCCGCAGGAAATGTGGAAAATTCTTGTCCTTATCGGAAAATAAGGGAAGAAGTCGGGAGTTCTAAAGCGCTAAAGCGCTAAAGTGGGAGAGTGTCAGAGTGTCA
>JAGVIF010000232.1 GCA_020056205.1 Lentisphaeria bacterium
TTGATGCCGGTGGAATCCCACGAGAAGGTGTATTCGGTCGTGTTGTCCGGGATGGTGAACCCTGCCGCCGTCCACTTGATGAACCCCGTAGGAAGGTTGTTAGCCAGTGCCGCCGGTTGGATATTGACGTTTACTCGGAACTGCTCGTCCAGCCAAGTAGAAAAAAGATTGTCCGCTGAACCCGTGTTTGGTGTGTTGCTGTACTTGGCTGCCGATCCGGTCGGTCCAGGGTTCTGCGGATGGGTGACTTTCAAATCCACCTTTACCTCCTCATTATGAACCCCATTGAAGCTGAATCTTCCTCTGTCTATGGTTTTGGATGTGGTTTTGTTTGGGTCAACGGGGTCCCTTGTAACTGTTGTTTTCGTGAATTTCGGCCACTCGAAATCGGAACCGGTTATTGTAAATCCCTCTCCGCGTTGGACTTCGACAAGGTATGTGGCTGTGCCTGATGCCGGATCAACGAATAAGGGCTTGTTACCCTTGTATTTGACGAGATTGAGGTCAAGGGGCGGGCTGTCGTCGAACCTCTCATAAGTCATCCCGCTGAACGAAAGCAGAACCTTGACTTTTTCGCCTAACGTTCCGTCGCCGAGAGGTTTTCTCACTTCCATGACGGTCGAGTATTTCTGGTAGAGCACATCAATGGAGGGTAGCGGATTTAAACTCGCGCCCGGACTGAAATGCTTGTATTCCTTCCACATTCCGGCCTGAAGGAGATGCGAGTTGTCCTTATTCGCGACAAGCGCTGCGGCTATCGCGGAGTTGTCGCCGCCTGTGATATTGTATGCGTCCATGCCGGTTTCCTCCCAGAAGGAGCCGAGCGCATTGGAATTTTTCGGATATAAAAAACAGAAGCTTTCACGTGCGATGTTCGCATAATATTTCGAATCTAAAACCGGACAGCCCATTGCAAAGCCTCTCTCCTGAAAGTTATCCACCGATTAACACAGATAAACACAGATAATTTATTTTAGTTTTACCCTCGATAATAAAACTGCGAAAATCGCGGGCGCTCTGACCCCAACCGACCCACGCACTAAAATAATTCACTTTATGTGACCCCGATGCCCCCGCGATTGAACACATGATATACGCCCTTTCCCATTTGCCAACGAGGAACTCTTCCCATATTGCACCTCAATTCTCAAAATCCAAAATGCAATGATATAATTGCAACCTATTCAATTGCAATGATTAATTTATACTGGCACCGTTATCTCCGTTATCTGTTCTTCGTCAAAGGTGGGAAGTATGACCCCGTTCCACCCCGGAGTTGCTTAAATCGAAAAACGGTGTAGTCTCTCTCTTAAGTTAACGGCATCGTACTGGCGCCAATTTTTATTTCATTGATTATCCCACGTTACATACTGAACAACATCATCTTTGTCGGTATATACTTCAAGAAAGCGATATGGTAGCCCTGAATAATTAAAAATGTATAATTTTTTATTTTCTAAAAACTCCATGTCCTTTATTTTCCCATAGCGAACCATTTTATCATAATCTTCCAACTTATACATCTCATTTATTTTTAGCTCACATTTAGTAAGTTCTATTCTTTTTCCTGGATGAACTTTTTGCAAGACTTTTAGTAAGGACAGGCAAGAAGTTAATTTATAATGATATACGCCAATAACAGCACCCATGATTGTTGTTAGGAAAAATAAACATAACAATAATAATATCTTCAGATTTTTCATTTTTATCACCATTATTTAGGAGGACAACAACGCTTGTCATCTTTTCTAAGCAGAATATTGTATTCGCAACAACTTGCTTTAACGTCTGAGTCATATGATGCTTTACAAGAAGATTCACACTTGGCATAGTATGAGTTTAAAGTACCGGCAAGGTTGCCTCTTCTATCGTCGGCACTTGTTGATCCTTGCCCTGGCAAATCTCCCCCATACCACATAGCTATGATATTGCTAACAATAGGTGCCATAAGCGTCGTAAACGTCGTGGGATCAGGGATAAGGCGTAATTTTTTATTTAAACGACAGGTGTTTACACAGTGCCTATAATAGCCTTCTGCCAAACAACTTGCATAAGGATCACTAAGAATTTCTCCCAATCCCCCGTAGGCCAGACCCAGCCTATCCCACTTACTCGCCGGATTATTGTCTGCCATCGCATAGAGGTTTATTCCTCCCTTTTCTTCGATCGGATCTCGGCTCAGCCAGCGGCCGAGTTCGGGGGAATAGTAGCGGAAGTTGTAGTAGAGGAGGCCAGACTCGGGGTCAAAATATTCCGAGGAGAATCTGAAA
>JAGVIF010000173.1 GCA_020056205.1 Lentisphaeria bacterium
CTATAAGGCTTAAAATTGCGCATAGACGAGTTAGATTGCGGATTGGATTTTTTCGTTCCGACTGATGGGCGATATGAATATCGTCCGAAGAAGGAACGGAAAAATACGACCGCAAGAAACTCGCCGCGAAGCGGTTGCGATCTTTTGAGTTTGGCTTCGCATTATTTTAGTGTTCCGTGACATAAATACGTGGGGTAAAATTATGGCTATTTTTGATGCGGATTTGACTTGGCTGAAATAAGGCGATACTGAATGACAAACAAGGAAGTAATCGAAAAGGTATACAAGCTCCAGATGCTTTTGATGGACAGGAACAGGCCGATGGCCGCCGTTTTTGAAAGGTCAACGATCCCCCTGATAGAATATGATAAGCCGCTCTCGTCGGCAACTATCGAAGAGCTTCTGGATATCGGCGGCATAGGCGAGGTCACCGCAGATTTGATCCTGAGGGTGATCAGAGGCGAACACGTCTATGACATCGCCAAGTCTATTCCGAAGTACAAGCGCAAAGAAAAAGATTAGCCTACATTTTGCGTTTGAGTAGCGCCGCGCAGGCGCATCGTTTATTATCAAGAACGGCGTATAAATTCGCCTACTACAAACAAAGCGATACCGATTCCGATACCGACCCCGAAAAAGACAACAGTTTCAAAGGAGCAGTTCTTTTATGAAGGAATTGATAGTTTTTCCGGAAATGGAAAGGCTTTCAACGGATATGTTTTCAATTTTATCCCCCGAACTATGCCAAAAAAGATTGTTTGTTCCGTAATCAAAGTCTATTATAACAACAGCAGGTATGCCCTCTTTGAGAAAGGGGCTGTGGTCATCGGTGATTTGGATACTGCCTTGCTTGAAATAACCGGAAAAGCCAAGTTTTTCAGCGGTTTTTATGAATTTTGCCGCAAGGAACGGATCGCATCCCGCCGGGATGATGGCATTAAGTTTTCTATCGGCGAGCATGTCGGCGATCACGGCCGCTTCGCAGCGGCGTTTTCTACCGGGGTCCTTTAGATTTTTGACATATCTTTTGCTGCCGTGGAGTCCGTCTTTTTCGGAATACGAATACAGGCATTCCTCTCCGTCAAAGAATACAAGTTCAACACTTTTTTTTAATTTTTTCTTGGACAGGTTTCTGGCGATTTCGAGTAATATTGCCACCCCTGACGCCCCGTCATTAGCGCCTGTAAAATCAGGACAATGATCCAATTTTTTTGTGTCATAATGAGCGCCAAGCGCCACAAAGGAATCCGAATTTGATCCGTCTATTCTTGCTATGACGTTTTGAAACGTGATTTTTCCGGCGGGCGTGTTTTCCTCCCACGTATCTCTGAAATGCCGAACACCGGCTTCGGAGAGAGTTTTTTCTATGAAAATCACATTTTCAAGAGCGCCCCCGCTGCCACTGTGTCTTTGTCCTGTCTTAGTCATGCGCACAATGTCTTGGAAGGCCCGTTCCGCATCAAATTCGGGGGAAGGCGGGCTGTCTTCATTTTTCGGGCATGAAGACAGGATGAGGGGACAAATCAGGATCAAAGAGATTTTCCCGAATCCGCGGCGGATTCGATATAAATAATTCAGAATAAATTTGAACTCAAACTCAGCTTGTCTTCCAATCATTCTGGCTCCTCCTTTGAAACTGCCGTTGGAGTTCACAGCTTCAGCTGTGTCTTTCCCGCGCAGTTTCATTTTGATAAAACTGCGAAATTCGCAGTCGGTCGCTCCTTTGAAACTGCCGTCTTTTTCGGGGTCGAATGGCGCTAAGTTAAGGCCTATGCCAAACAAGTAACTCGGGTCTATTGACCCGATAGCCGCGGGTCAGATAGACCCGCGCTACTTCAAGTTGTTCTTATCTTAGCGCCATTCGGGTCGGGGTCGGTATCGCTATCGGTGTCGCTTTGTTTGTAGTAGGCGAATTTATACGCCGTTCTTGATAACGCGCAATAAATTGCGCTACTACGAACGGATTTCGCATTCATAATCTTTCGAATTGAGATCCCCATTCAATTTGAGAAAGGCGCTCATTTCCCCATGTCTATGCTTATGTTTTTTCGCTGAAAGGTTGGCACATCGAGGTCTTGATTGTCGAAATAATTATCGGATGTGTTTGTGAAAATTCCTTTTTTGAGTGTCATAAGAGGGAGTTCCTCTTGGGTATAAGAGGCAGGCTCTTTTAATTTTTCAAAGACCATATTTTTCTCTTTGTCAAAATTTGGTTGTATTAGAGACTGCTCATATTTTGCGGCGAGGACGGTTATTCTTATTTTGCCGGTTATTTTATCGCTGCCGGTCACGGAACAGGTCATGTCTACGGTTTCGGGGAAAAGTCCTCTTATTTTCTCAAAAGTTTTTTTCATTGCTCCGATGGAAAGGTCTTTTCCGCCTGAAAGGATTACTGCGGCCGCGTCGGTTTTCTTAATTTCCGTTATTCCTCCGAGCAGGGGGGAATCCATGAGGCGTTCGACGGCTACGTGGCAGTAATCAGGGCCTTCGTTTTTCTGGGCGAAGCCTGATCCGAGCGAACATGCGGTTTTTTTTCTGCCGAGCATTTTCTTGAAATCGGTGAAAGTTCCGGACAAATATTTTTCAGCCGTAACGATTTCCGCCAGGCACAGTATGGCTGACGCAAGTTCCGAATCGGCTTTTTCAAAAGCCTCTTCAAAAGGAGTTTCCGCCGGCATGGTGGAGTAAAGTATATCGTTATGTATTGGTATTATCACATCCGCGTCCTGGAGCAGATTCTCAAGTCCTTTGTCCGCAAGTTGAATTTTTTGATGGCCTTCGAAACTGAACGGCATTGATAAGACAAAAATTGACGGAATTCCGAGCCCCTTTGCGACTCTCGCAATTATATGCGCGCCGGATGTTCCGGTTCCGCCTCCCATGCCGCAGACGCCGATCAGGCAGGAAGCGCCTTTGGCGAAGTCGCAGATTTTTCCGCGCGCGCTTGCCATCATTCTTTCGCCCACGATAATGTCCCCTCCGCATCCCTTTGTCGTCCATTGGGAGCCGGAGGAGATTTTATTAGGGCCGTCGAAAGAGTCAAGGCTGGCGTTGTCGAAATCAACAATTCCGGTTTTTATAAAATCTTCAGCGCCCGCCGCAATTATTTTAGACAATATTTTCACTCCGGCTCCGCCTATCCCCAGAATTGCGACAATATCGCGGCGGGATTCTGTCGGATTTTTAGAGGTCAAATCAGAATTTGATTGATTCACGCAAATTTCTCCCTGTTACAGATAATATTCCCCAGAGTTTTTTTTCTATTTTGGAGAGGATATTTTTTTTATTATTTTTCCCTAACGCTTTGATTAACGAGCCGTATTTAAGAAGACCTGAGACGCAAGCGTATCTCGGATCGTTTATTTTTGACACCGCGCCGTTTATTTCTCTGGGCAGTCCGATTCTGACCGGCGCGTCGAATTTTTTTTCCGCGCATCTTATCACGGACGGAAATGCCGCGCCGCCCCCGCATATCACAATTCCGCGGTCAACGTGCCGTTTCAGATTTGAGATTCCTATTTTAGATATGATTATGTCCATGATTTCATTAATCCTTAATTCTGCGATTTTTTCGACTGAGACGCTTGGAATTTTTCTAAGCTCCACGCTTCCCTCTATTTCTATATGCGGCGCGCGGAGAAAATCCTCGGTCTTAAAAACTTCGAGCAGTATTTTCCTTGCCCTTGATATATGTAGATCAAGCCCTACGGAGATGTCGTTGGCCATGTGGTCGCATCCGACGGGAATTACGCCGCAAGTAAAATAACCTGTTCCGTGAAAGAGCATGAATTCTGTTGTTCCCGCTCCTATGTCAATCAATAATGCCCCATGTTTATAATCTTCCGAAACAAGTGTCGCGGCGCTGGACGCAATTCCGCTGAACACCGGTTCTTGATTTGAACCAATATATCCGCACTCTTCAAGCGGCCTTTTATAGTTGTTTATTGTGTTTGTTTCGCCAAAAATGCAAAAGGAGAAAGCGTCAAGACGATCGGCGGTTTGATCCAACGGGTTTTCAACTTTTCTTGAACCGTCGAGCAGGAAATCGGAATGGACGAAATTAATGGCGCTGTGATTGACGGGCATCGGAACCATCTGCGAGCTTTTTCTGGCTTCGGCAATGTCTTCAGCCCTGATTTTTCTGTCGGGACTCATTATTGTAACCGAGCCTGTTCCCTTTTGAGCCCTAATGCTTTTGTTCGTTACGGCAATGAAAATGTTATCGCTGTCTATTTCGACACCGGCCGCATTCGAGGCTTCATCAATAGCCTCTCCAAGCCTTTTTGCCGTCTCTTCGACTACTCTTACCTCTCCTTTGCACACGGAATCGGCGCTTTCCCTCTCTCCGAGTCCCAGCGCGAAAGTTTGTCCTTTGGCGTCGCATTCTCCAATTAACACTGAAATCTTGGAGCTGCCGATGTCAATGGCGGTCAGAATTTCTTTTCTCTTAAACATAAATTACAGCAATCAAATATTTCTACATTCTCTTTACTACGGCTTCGGCGAAACCGGAACATGATGTTTCCGTCGCGCCGTCCATCAGCCGCGCGAAATCGTATGTGACTATTTTGTCGCAAATCGCTGATTCCACGCCTTTTAGAACTAATACTGCGGCCTCGTCCCATCCAATGTGGCGCAGGAGCATTTCCCCTGACAATGCTAATGAGCTTGGATTGACTTTGTCAAGTCCGGCGTATTTCGGCGCGGTCCCGTGCGTTGCCTCGAAAACAGCGTGTCCCGTCTCGTAGTTGATATTCGCTCCCGGCGCTATTCCTATGCCTCCGACGCATGCGGCAAGGGCGTCGGAAATATAATCTCCGTTCAGATTCATAGTTGCTATCACATCATATTCGTCGGGGCGCGTCAGTATCTGCTGCAAAAAAGCGTCGCAAATGCAGTCTTTGACTATTATTTTGCCCGGCGGGCATTTCCACCCGCAATCTTCGGCGACAACGGCCTGCTCCGAAAACTCTTTCCTTGCCAGATCATATCCCCAGTCTTTGAATGCGCCTTCCGTGAATTTCATTATATTGCCTTTATGAACAATAGTAACGGAGCGTCTTTTTTGGGCTATCGCATAAGTCATGGCGGCTCTGACGAGTCTTTCGGTTCCGTCTTTTGATATCGGCTTGATTCCTATTCCGCAATTTTTGTCGAAACGGATATTTTTCACATTCATTTCGCTCTTCAGGAATTTTATGACCTTTTCCGCCTCGGCGCTGCCTGCCTTCCACTCTATGCCGGCGTATATGTCCTCGGAATTTTCCCTGAATACAACCATGTCGGTTTTTTCGGGATGTTTTACGGGGGACGGCGCGCCTGAAAAATATCTGACCGGCCTGAGGCAGACATAAAGGTCCAATTTCTGCCTTAAAGCGACGTTCAGAGAGCGGATTCCGCCTCCCACCGGCGTGGTCAGAGGCCCTTTTATAGCGACGAAAAATTCGCTGACGGCGTCAATGGTTTCCTGCGGCAGCCACGTTCCCTCTCCATAAACAGCATTCGCTTTTTCTCCGGCATATATTTCCATCCATGAAATTTTTCTTCGTCCTCCGTAAGCCTTTTCGACGGCGGCATTCCAGATTTTCATGCCCGCGCGGGTTATGTCCGCCCCTATGCCGTCTCCCTCGATAAAAGCGATTATGGGGTTTTCCGGAACATCAAGTTTTCCTCCGATAGACAGTCTTATTTTTTTCCCATTCGTTGGGATTATAATCTTTTTATACGCCACCGGCATATACATATCTCCTTAAATATTAACGAGTTATACTGTTTCAGTTATTTTCGCGGACAATGAACAAGAGTGAAAGTAAATATTCACCGAACCCCGTCCTTTCGGTGAATATTTGTATAAGTTCAGTAAAAGGACGGGGTTTACTGAACTTACCTAAGTTTTGCGGTTCAATCGGCCGAATTTAAACTAAGTTCTTGATAATAAACGATGTATGAACTGCAATGCAGTTCATTAAATTATTCAAATAAAAATTCGGTCGATTAAACCCGCAAGGGTTTGAAGCATTGCGGCATATCTGTCCCGATGCCCTCTGGGATCGGGATGGCTTTAATAAAGTGGCTTCGCCACCTACACCGGCGTCTCTCTTGACCGGGCGCCTACGCCGCACTGCTCAAACGCAAAATGTTAGGCTTATACGAGCGAAAGTCTACACTAACGAGCAATCCGTATTTTTCAAGCTCCGCGCGGAAATACAAAATACGAATAAAAAAAGAAAATAGATTTCCGTTTTTTGACAAGGCAAGACAGGAAAAAAATATGAGAAACAGGCCTTTTTGTGAGTTTTTTCATAGGTAAAAATTATTTTTTGATTATTTTTTGATTATTGATTTGCATGTTTTTCTTTGTCATGTAACTTAAGCTCCGCGTTTCAAAAAAATCTTTCAAAAATTTCTTCAAACGGTATTGACATCACACGGATAGTGTGCTATGATTATGCGTTTTGAACGAAACAAGAGATGGTTTTGAGATAAACGTTCTTTGAAAACTGAATAGTGCGATGTAACTGTTGATTCTGAGTTATAATGTTTTTCGGAGAAATCTGAAAAATGAAATTTATGCTACGGAGAGTTTGATCCTAGCTCAGAACGAACGCTGGCGGCATGGATTAGGCATGCAAGTCGAACGAGATTCACTGGATTTCTTTTAACGAGGAGATTTTTGTGATGACAGTGGCGCAAGGGTGAGGAACACGTGAGTAATCTACCCTCAAGTTGGGAATAACTCGCCGAAAGGCGGGCTAATACCGAATGCATCCCGATTCCCGCATGGGAATTTGGATAAAGATTTATTGCTTGAGGAGGAGCTCGCGTCCCATCAGCTAGTTGGCGGGGTAATGGCCCACCAAGGCTATGACGGGTAGCTGGTCTGAGAGGATGGTCAGCCACACTGGGACTGAGACACTGCCCAGACTCCTACGGGAGGCTGCAGTCGAGAATCTTCCGCAATGGGCGAAAGCCTGACGGAGCAATGCCGCGTGAGGGACGAAGGTCTTCGGATTGTAAACCTCTGTCACTGGGGACGAATAAATGACGGTACCCAGGGAGGAAGCCACGGCTAACTACGTGCCAGCAGCCGCGGTAATACGTAGGTGGCGAGCGTTGTTCGGATTTACTGGGCATAAAGGGTCCGCAGGGGGCTTGTCGTGTCTGATGTGAAATACCAAGGCTCAACCTTGGAACTGCATTGGAAACTGGCGAGCTAGAGTATCGGAGAGGAAAGTGGAATTCCCGGTGTAGCGGTGGAATGCGTAGATATCGGGAGGAACGCCAACGGCGAAGGCAGCTTTCTGGACGATCACTGACCCTCAGGGACGAAAGTATGGGGAGCAAACAGGATTAGATACCCTGGTAGTCCATACTGTAAACGTTGTGAACTTGACGTGGGAGGATTTAGACCCTTCCGTGCCGAAGCTAACGCGATAAGTTCACCGCCTGGGAAATACGGTCGCAAGACTAAAACTCAAAGGAATTGACGGGGGCCCGCACAAGCGGTGGAGCATGTGGCTCAATTCGATGCAACGCGAAGAACCTTACCTGGATTTGACATACATCTGAAATCCCTATGAAAGTAGGGACCCCGTAGCAATACGGCAGATGAACAGGTGCTGCATGGCTGTCGTCAGCTCGTGCCGTGAGGTGTACGGTTAAGTCCGGTAACGAGCGCAACCCGTGTTGTTAGTTGCCAGCGGTTAAAGCCGGGGACTCTAACAAGACTGACTGTGTTAAGCAGTAGGAAGGAGCGGATGACGTCAAGTCAGTATGGCCTTTATATCTAGGGCTGCACACGTGCTACAATGGCTGGTACAATAGGATGCAAGATCGCGAGATGGAGCCAATCCTTAAAACCAGCCTCAGTTCAGATTGCAGTCTGCAACTCGACTGCATGAAGTTGGAATCGCTAGTAAAGGCGTATCAGCTACGACGCCTTGAATACGTTCCCGGGCCTTGTACACACCGCCCGTCACATCATGGAAGCTTATTGCACCCGAAGTCATCTAACCTAATAATGGGAGTTGCCTAAGGTGTGGTCAGTAACTGGGATGAAGTCGTAACAAGGTAGCTGTACGGGAACGTGCAGCTGGATCACCTCCTTTTTAAGGAGTAATTTCCTTCGCCTAACCGCGTTGGGAATATGTCTAAACGCTTCGAACGCGCAAGCGCGAGAAGTGAGGATAAAGGTGAATAAAGCCTTTTACATCAATAAGTGCATCGTACTATTCAGTTTTTAAAGAAGTTCTTTGTAAAAATATTCGGGGTTTGGGCATAAGAGCCAATTGCAAAACTCAAAACCAACTGCAACTGTGTGGTTTATGACTTTTGTAGCCGGCTCATAGGATTCCGGGTTCTCATCCGGGGGCTATAGCTCAACTGGATAGAGCGCCAGCTTTGCAAGCTGGATGTTATGGGTTCAAATCCCATTAGCTCCACCAGATAAATTTTTTGAAAAAAAATTTATTTGGGCGTATAGCTCAGTTGGTTAGAGCGCGTCTCTGATAAGGACGAGGTCCTTGGTTCAAATCCAAGTACGCCCACCAGTTTGTTTTTCTGATATTAAAAAAATCTCAGAAAAGTAAATTGAGGGTATTGCGATTCTCGCAAAATCCGTTGTTCATTGAAAATTTAGAGAGAAAGTGGTTGTGCCTATGCGGGCACAAAGTAACTTCGTTGAAACGTATATTAAAGATAAACCAAAATTAATTTTGGTGGTCAAGCTACTAAGAGCACATAAAGGATGCCTTGGCACTGATAGGCGATGAAGGACGTGGTAAGCTGCGATAAGCTCCGGTGAGCCGCAAACAGGCGTTTAACCGGAGATTTCCGAATGGAGAAATCCGTTCCGAGTCATGTCGGAACATCCCGCCCTGAATTCATAGGGGCGGGAGGCGAAACCCAGGGAAGTGAAACATCTCAGTACCTGGAGGAAAAGAAATCAA
>JAGVIF010000023.1 GCA_020056205.1 Lentisphaeria bacterium
ATGCGAAAGTGTAGCACAGGCATCTTGCCTGTGAAAAAATTAGAAAGTATAATTTAGAAAGTAGAAAACTTAACACTTAAAACTGATTTTGTTGGAGTTCACAGCCCCGAGTTCCTACGGCCCCGGGATCTTCGACTTTAGCGTGGGCGTTGAGAGGGCGTCAAAGTATCAAAGTGTCGGAGTGTCAAAGAGAAGAATTCAGGAGTCAGAATAGGGAAGTTCTAAAGTTCGGGAGTGAAAAAAGTAGAACAGTTTTATAAATTCTAATTTCTAAATTCTAAATTTTCGTGTGTCCCTTATGTCTCTTGCGTCCCTTGCGTCTCTGAGTGAGAAAAGAGAAAAATTAAAAAATTAATTTAACATGGATATACAGGATGCACAGGATAAACACAATGCGGCTTTGCGAGAGAAAAATTGTGAAGTTCGGAAGTGCGGAGATGTGTAAAACTTATGAACTGGAATTTTGAATTTGATTTTGGGATAGGCGGGTTGCTCGCGGTTCTGAGACTGTGCGCCGTATACGCGATCGTCGTGTTGCGCCGGATAAACGCCGCCAAATCTTTCGCTGGCAGGATATTGATTGTTTCCGCTTTTCTTCATTTGCCCGCATTTTCTCTGCTCGCCGTTCTCCTCTTAAAACCGGAAATAATTTTGAAAAAGGATTTATTGGAAAAACCGGAGATAGTAATTCTCGCGGATATTTCCGAAAGCATGGACACATCCGATATTGCTGCCGAAGAGGGGATTATAAGCAGAAGAAAGTGGCTTGAAAAAATACTCAAAAACAAGCCGTATTCCCTTCTCTATGATAAATATGACATTACGGTTAAACCCTTCGCATCTTCTTCCTCCGATGAAAAATCCCCTGAATTCCGCTCTGAAACGGACATAGGTTCCGCGCTTGCGAAAGCGGTCGGAGAACGCACCCGCTCAATCATAATCGCAAGCGACGGCTGTCAAAACAACGGGCCGCCGCCGGTAAGAAAAAGCGCGGAGTTGGCTCTCAGAGGGATAAAAGTCCACACCATTCTCGCAGGAGAAAACAAATATCTGCCTGACATCGAGCTTGGCGATCTTTTCATCCCCTCATATTGCATAGTCAACGAAAGGCTCTCCATCCCCTACTCCGTTCATAACAAATTCGGAAATAGCATAACAACCCGTCTGAAATGGGGGATTTCTCCCGATTTCACCACCGATGAAATAACCATCGAACCCCATTCCACTTTTCGCGGAACCCTGTTGTGGAAACCGGAAAAAAAGGGAAATTTTAAACTCTCATTTTCAATACCGCCGCAAGAAGGCGAAAGCGACTTAAAAAACAATGAATTGTCAAAAAATATCGAAGTCCGTGACGAAAAACTGAAAGTCCTGCTAATAGATTCACTGCCGCGCTGGGAATTCAGATATTTGAAAAACGCCCTCACACGCGACCCCGGAGTCCGCGCCGAATTCATGCTCTTTCTTCCAAATATCGGAATGGGTGAGGGAAAGGGTTATCGAAATCAATTTCCTAATCGCGATGAAATCTCCTCCTTTGATGTCATTTTTATCGGAGACGCAGGACGAAACGAGCTTACCGACGAAAACCTCAAATTAGTCAAAGACGCCGTTGAAAAAAATGCAAGCGGACTCGTCATCATGCCAGGAAAACAAGGATCATTCGCATCGCTGGAAAACTCGCCGATAGAAGACCTTATCCCCGTAAAAAGCGACAAAACAAGAACGATCGGAATAAGTTCAGCGCACGAGACGGCAATCGAATTGACCAGCTACGGCATGGGACATCATTTGGCTATGCTCGCCGACAATCCGTCATCTAATCTCGCGCTGTGGCGGGCATTGCCGGGATTCACTTGGAATTGGGCTGTGGAATCGCTCAAAGCCGGCTCGCGCGTCATCGCCGTCCACAGTTCCGCGCGAAATTCAGACGGCAGAATGCCTGTGATAGTGGAAAAAAATTACGGCGCCGGGATTGTGCTTTTCATGGGAAGCGACCATGTGTGGAAGTGGCGCAAAGGCGTCGAAGACAAATACCATTACAGATTCTGGGGACAGGTTGTCAGGTGGATGTCGCACAAGAGGCACTTGGGAAACAATGACCGCGCGAGAATATTTTACGAGCCTGAAAATCCGCGTGTCGGCTCTGAAATAACTTTGAATGTTTTAATTTCGGAAAAAATTAAAAACTTTAGTTCCGATGAACTGCTTGTCTCCGTCACAAATCAGAGCGACGGCCAGTCCGAGTCCTTCCGCATGAGTAAAGACAAATCCGACCCTCGTCTTTTCAAAGGGAGTTTTACTCCGTCGCGAAAAGGCGCGCACAGCCTTTCCATCGGAACAAATTCCATCCCTAAAATAGCTGAAATCTCGTTTGAGGCGAAGTCCGCGAAAACAGAAAAAAAAGGAGACCCCGCGAATGAGGAAACGATGAAGGCAATCTCCAACGCGGGGGGAGGATATTTTGCCGCCTACAAAGACGCTAATACTCTTTTTTCAAAAATTTCAGAGGAGAATATCGCGGCGCAAGAGGAAAAAAGACTGAAGCTCTGGTCCAACCCATGGATCGTCTCAGGAATAATAATCTTATTCGCATCAGGATGGTCTCTCAGAAAAATCGCCGGCGCGCTCTGACCATAAATAGAGCCTGCCGAAAAAAGATTTTTGCGAAAATCGCAAAATCTTTTTTTGCGCATACTCTTATATCTTCCTTCCGAAAAATTCTTCGACTTTTCTTGCAAGTCTCACATGTTGTCATATTTTCAGGCAGCGTAAAGAATGTTAAACAGAAACCAAAGTATATATTCCCCCTCATTAGTGTCCAACTGTTGATAAAATAAATATTTGTAACTTGTTGATAGTAATGGTGAACAAGCAATAATCAAGCGGGAACGATTTGAAATCGGTCACACCTGAATTACATCTGTCCCTTTTTAACGGAGAGGTAAATGATGAATTCAGGGAAAACAGTTTTTGCTCAACGGATGGAAATAGCTGTTCCGCAAAAAGAATTTCAGAAATGCGTCCAAAGGTATCGGGGAGATTACAAAGTCCAAAAATATTCATGCCGGGACCAGTTTTTGGCGATGGCATTTGCACAACTCACCTACAGGGAAAGCCTAAGGGACATAGAAACATGCCTCGGTGTTCAGAGCAAAAAGCTTTACCATATGGGGATAAGATCCGTTCCAGCCCGGAGCACAATGGCGTATGCGAACGAAACAAGAGACTGGCGGATTTATGCGGACTTCGCAAATTATCTCATTCATATGGCGCGCCCCCTATATGCGAACGACGAAATCGGTGTTGCATTGAAAGATATGGTTTTTATCCCAGCAAGGCATTCTATGGAACATCCCAGAATGCGGTGAAAACTCAAATATGGATTGCAGTGTCCGTATATCTGATGGTGGCAATTATGAAAACGAACCATATTTCGTATGCTGAGGAAAATTCTTTTTCAGGTAGTCAATCTCGACAATATTGGAGTCCTTCGTGCCGAAGAGCGCGTATACACAGTGGTATGTGCCCTTCTTCACATCAAATCCGCAGGATTTCTTTATATCCTTGAAATCCTCGTCCTTGCTGTAGGAGGATTCGATCAGGGTCGGCTTTTCCTCAGGCGCCTGCATGTCGACAGGAGAATCCGCAAGCGCCGCCGGTAACGAAAAAGACAAAACAGTCAAAATGATCAACCCCATGATCCTATTCATATAACGCGCCTCATTTTATGTAACCTGCATTTTTCGTTCAAAAAAGGTTCGATCTCCGTTCAATGATTGCGATTGGTCGGGGCGGTGAGAGTTGAACTCACGACCTTCTGCTCCCAAGGCAGACGCGCTAACCAGACTACGCTACGCCCCGAAAAAATGAGAGAGCCGTAACTTACTCTCCGAACTTGTTAAAGCAAGAGTGAATATTTACGCGCGGGAAAAGGCGAAATCACCTGATTTTTTTTTGAAGTTCTGAAAACTTTTCGCGAATATTTTCCGCTTCGCTTATTTCGGTAATCATAGCGATTCTCATAGCGCCGGCTCTGATTAAATCAGGTATATGCGCGGTCTTTATTCCGCCCATGACAGAAAAGGGAATGTTGACAATATTTTTCACTTTTTCCACCATTTCTATTCCGACCGGAGATGCGTTTTTTTTTGTGTTTGTTGAAAAAATCGGCCCTATGTTTATATAATCCGCTCCGTTTTTTTCGGCCTGCAGAGCTTCTTCCGGCGAGTGGGTTGATACCCCGATAATAAGTTTTTTTGCGAATTTCGCAACCGTTTCAGGCGGGAGGTCGTCCTGTCCCAAATGAACTCCGTCGGCTTTGCAGGCCATGGCTATGTCAGCTCTGTCGTTAATTATCAGCAAGATATTATGTTTTGATGTTATTTCGCGGAATTTTTCGGCGGTTTTGAAAAACTCTTTTGACGAGTTGTTTTTCATTCGCAGTTGAACGATTTCCGCGCCGGACCCGGCGATTTCGTTGAGGATAAAGATCAGGCTCCTTTCTCGCGCGAATTCGGGGCATAAAACAGGGTATAAGCCGACTTTCTTAAATAGATTCAGTTTTTGGGTTTTGGTCTGCACTTATAGAGTATAAATACCGGAGTTCATTGAAGAAGATTCCTATCGTTGAAATTCTCCCGGGTCTATTGGCGTCAGGTTGAAATCCGGTTTCCACTTGGGAGTTTGCGAATAAAAATCATTTGGATTATCAAAAAGTATTTTATCAATGGTTTTTTGCTCGTGGCCGTTTTTTTTCATATAGTCGCAGACCTTGACAAGGCTTAAGGGGTCTGAGACACCCCAGTCCGCCGAGCCGTCAATTATCATTTTTTCGGAGCCGAACTGTTTTATTATTGAGGATGCTCTTTCCGGAGTGAGTTTTGAAATTGGATAGACGGTCATCCCCGTCCAGCACCCCGTTTTTCTGGCGATAGGCATTGACTCTTCGGTGTTATGGTCTATGAGAATTCTTTCTTCCGGAAATCGTTCATTTCTTATCACGCTCAGAGTGCGGTTGATAGCGTTGACTTTCTCAAAATGAGCGAGGTGGACTATAGCGGGGAGATTTTTCCTGTGGGCGATTTGAAGTTGTTCGGCGAAGATTTCCTCTTCGTTGCCGGTAATCTTGTCGAACCCGATTTCACCTATCGCGACGCATCGGGGATGATTAAGATACTCATCCATTCCGGATATGACCTCTCTTGAGAGCGATGCGTTGTCGGCCTCCTTTGGATTTACGGAGATTGCCGCGTAGTGGTCTATTCCAAAACGCCTTGAACGGACGGTCTCAAATTCGAGGACGAGTTGAAAGTAGTCAAAGAATGTTCCGGCGTATCTTCTTGCGGATCCGAGCCAAAACGAAGGTTCCACGCACGCCCTTATTCCCGCGTCAAACATTCCGCAGTAATCGTCGGTTGTCCTCGAATACATGTGTATGTGAGGTTCAATTATAATCATTTTCTTTAGCGGCTTGGCGGCGCGATTTTATTTTTGTTAAAAAAGAGAGGATTTTTCCACCGTGTTTTCGATGCCATTGCCATCGTCATTTTTTTCAACGGCTGCTTGTTTTCCCTCCGGCGGGAAATCGGTCCATTCTCCTTTTCCGTCAGCCCCGTTTTTTCCGACTAAAACCTCGATTTTCTTTTCTATTTCCTTGAGTTTAGCGGAGCATATTTTTGCAAGTTTGTTTCCCTCCTCGAATGATTTCATCATCTCTTCAAGGGGGAGCCTGCCTTCCTCCATCTTTGCAACAACGGATTCAAGGTTCTCAAGCGCCTCCTCAAAACTGACCTGGGTTTTTTCGGTGTCTTTCTTTTTCATGGTTGAATATTTAATGTTTGGATTATACTCCATAAGGTTGAAAATTTAACACAGATTGCGAAGAACGCGAAGCCGAACTCAAAAGATCGCTGCCGCGTGTAAATTTTCGGCCCTTATTAAAATCTGTTCCTATCCGCTCGGAACGGCATAGACTAAATAGATTCCTGATTCCGTGAAGGCGTCCCCGGCGGCGCACCAATATTAACCACCGATGAACACAGATGCACACAGATTATTTTCAGTGACATTCTGGG
>JAGVIF010000170.1 GCA_020056205.1 Lentisphaeria bacterium
GTTTTATCAAAACGAAACTAAATTGATAAAATCGGTGTTCATCGGTGTTCATCGGTGGTGAAGTTTCAAAGGAGAAGACCCGATTCCAAATCCAAATTCCATTTCGAAAACGGCAAGGCGAACTATGTCTACGGGTATGATGCAATTGGAAACAGGTTATTATTCTCGCACAAAGTCGAAGATCCCGGCCTGCCAGCGTCGGGAGCACAGAGACACAAAGGTACTCATATAATAATTTGAATCAAATAGTTTCTGCGGACTTTGCGCAAGACTCTGCGAACTCTGCGGTAAAATCTTTCCGGTACGATACGTATGGGAATCTTCTCAAAACTCCCGATGCCGAATACGTTTATGATTTAAGAGACAGGCTTTGCGAAGTTCGCAAGGCCGACGGCACGGTGGTGAAGTACTCGTATGATGCTCTTGGACAAAGAATTGCATCGGAAGAAATCACCACGAAGGGCACGAATAATTTAGAAAACTTTTCTCCTTTCTATTTTTCGCTTCCGCATTCCCGAACTCCCGAACTTTAGAACTTCTCAGTAAAGTGTCGAAGATGAGCCTTAAGTCAAATTTCCGCACTCGACACTTCCCTGCTCTAAAACATCCAAAGCGTGGGGAATAACAGGCAAAATAATTTCCAAACACTCTTCAACGGCTTTTGGGCTGCCGGGTAAATTTACAATGAGACTTTTTCCCCTCGATCCGGAAACTGCCCGTGAAAGTACAGACCTCTTATTTATTTTAAAAGATTCTATTCGGATAATTTCTGAAATTCCTGGTATCGGACGATCTATTGCATCACTTGTCGCTTCAGGAGTAATATCCCGATGAGAAAGACCCGTTCCGCCTGTCGTAAAGACAAGATTGCAGGCCTTATTATCCACAAAATTTATGATGGCGTTGAAAATTTGTTCTTTTTCGTCCGGGACGACGCAGTACTCATACGAATCCGCTTTAACCAAAGCTCTTATTTTTTTTCCGCTCAAATCTTCCCGTTCCCCTTTTACCCCTTTATCGGAGACAGTTATTATTCCAAGCTTCATAGAATTTTAATTTCATCTCCTTTTTTTATAACTCCCCCATTTAAGACCTTTGCAAAAACACCCTCTCTTGGCATTATGCAGTCGCCTGTTTGATAATAAATTTCGCATCTTTTAACACACTCTTTTCCAATCTTTGTAATTTCAATTTCAGTATTGGCAATCTTTAAATGACGGCCAATGTTCAATGATATAAGATTGATCCCTTCGGTAATTATATTTTCCCCAAAGGCTCCGTCATCAAGCGTCAAACCTTTTTCCCGCATTTTAGCGATACTTTCAGAAGCCAAAAGACTTACCTGTCTATCTCCCCCCTTGGCATGAAAGTCTCCGGAAATCCCCAAATCTTTTACCAACTCAACTTCCAGGGTGGAAAACTTCCGTCCCTTTTCTTTATTTATACAAGTTGCTTTTGTTTTTGGCATAATACGATATTTCCTATTTTCATTTTTTTATCAACAGCTTTGCACATATCATAAACAGTCAATGCCGCGAGCGAGACTGCGGTCAAAGCCTCCATTTCAACCCCTGTTTTGCCTGTGCACTTTGCTGTGGAAGTAATTTCTATACGGTCGTGAAAAATTTCACAATCAACTGAAATCTCATCTAATGTCAAAGGATGGCATAAGGGGATCAATTCCGATGTTTTTTTAGCGGATTGGATACCGGCAATCTTTGCAACAGTCAAAACATCCCCTTTTTTGATCTGGTTTTCTTTAATAAGATCAATCGTCTCTTTGGCTAAATAAATAGATCCTTTTGCGACAGCAATTCTTTTTGATTCGGGTTTATTTCCTATATCAACCATTTTTGCCTTGCCTGTTTTATCTGTGTGGGAAAATTTATTTTTCATTTTATCCTCCTATCTGATACATTTCCCTGTTGTTAGATTTATAACCTTTTTCAGGTTTATGATTTATAACTTTCCCGATAGCTTCTTCCAGTGATTTTTCGGCTCTGACATTGACTTCAAAATCAGAGAAGAGACATGGGCGCAGTTTGCCGTCCGCCGTAAGTCTTATGCGGTTGCAAATAGCGCAATGCCCCCCTTCGCCCCCTTCGACCTTATAAAAGTCTCCGCTTTTTAAATTCATCTTTTTTATAAAACGAACCCCTAAGTTGTTTTCGTTCGCGAATTTCTTAAAATTTTCTTTCTCATCGTCATTAAACCGATCAACTAAAACAACATTTAGTTTTATCTTTTCGAAGCCGGCGTCTTTTGCGGCCTTTATTCCTGCCAACGCTTCGTTTAAAATTCCGCCGCAAGTGATAGTTTCATACCTATCTTCTTTCAATGAATCCAAACTTATATTAAGGCGGGCAAGCCCCGCCGATTTTAAATCTTTCGCATATTGAGGGAGTAAAATCCCGTTAGTTGTCATGGCAAGCGTTTTCACTCCTTGGGCAGATGAGAGCATTTTAACAAGATCAACAATTCCTCTTCGAACAAGTGGTTCTCCTCCTGTTAAACGAAACTTATAAAAGCCAAGCTTTACGGCAGTTTTTACTATTTCCAAAATCTCTTCAAATCTTAAAATCTCATCATGTGATTTAAGCGTTATCCCCTCTTTTGGCATACAGTAAGTACAACGCAAGTTACACTTGTCTGTAACAGCAATTCTTAAATAATAAATTTCTCTGTTAAATTGATCTAACATCTACAAAATCACCCTTTTTGAATTCTTTTACGCCTATATCAATCTTCATAACTCCATCGGCTTTTGTTAAAGCATGCATATGCGCCGACCCATGAAAATCAATAGGGAGAATCCCTTCTTTTAAAATTCTTACCGGATAATATTGTTCTCCTTTTGTGTCACGCCGGTTAAAGTTGGAAAGGAGTTTGTATGGTTTCCAAGCGGAAAACTGCGCCAATCCCGCTACGGTTTCCATTTGGATTTTTCCGATGGCCGGAACTACAAACAGCTCAAAAACCATCAAGACGGAAACAGGGTTTCCCGGAAGTCCAAAAACTAATTTATTTTCTTTTACGCCAAAAGTTGTCGGTTTGCCGGGTTTAATGGCGACACGATTAAATAGAATCTTAACCCCGCAATTTTTTAAGACTTCATGAACAAAATCATAATCTCCTACGGAAACTCCGCCCGACAGAATCAAAATATCGGATTTTTTCAATCCCTCTTGAACCATTTTCTTTGTTATAGAAAAATCATCTCCGGCGATTCCTAAATAAATAGAATCAAGTCCTAATCTTTTTAATTGAGACTGAAGCATAGGGCCGTTGCTATTTCTTATCTTCCCCAAGGCGGGTTTTTTATCAGGCTCAACAAGTTCGGACCCTGTGGAGATTATTGCGACGCGAGGTTTTTTATAAACGTTAACCTTTGTTTTTCCGACTGTTGCCAGAATAGCTGTCTCTTGAGGCCTTATTTTTGTCCCTTCATTAAGGACTAACTCTCCTTTTTTAACATCTTCTCCTTTTAGGGAGACATTGGTTTTAGCATTGATATTGGATATTTGAAATTTGGTGTTGGAGAGTAGTTTTGTATTTTCAACCATTACGACCTTATCGGCGCCTTTAGGGAGCATTGCCCCCGTCATTATTTTTGAAGCCTGACCGGGCTTAATCCTTTTTTTAGGGACTTTACCCGCGGGAATATCTTCAATTACTTCAAAAGTTTCTGATTTGTCGCCTGAGTTTATCGCGAATCCGTCCATAGCGGATTTGTCAAACGGGGGGATATCAGTATCAGAATAAATCTTTTCCGCAAGAGTTCTTCCCAGGGAGTCTGAAATATCAATTTCTTCCTCTCCTATGCTTTTCGCATGATCTAAAATTATTTTTAACGCTTTTTTGGGTGGTATCAAGAGGCGGTCCCCACTTTTAAACCATTCTATACTTAATTTATGTTATGCATTGCCTGCTACTTTTTTTTGTGGGGAATATCCCCTGATTATCAAACTCGTAGCAGTTTCCCTTCTTAGACTACATCTCCAATTTTTATTTTCAATTGTTGTTCTGTTTATGGATATTTCTGAGTGAGAATCGCTATCCGGAATGCTAAGCCGACGGCGTGGAAAGATGGCTTCAATCCCCATCTTAACCCGTTTTTCGCGCGAAAAACGGGTTAGTCACTTGTCCAAATATCGGGGGTACTCCTCTAAACAGCGTTTCGTGGACAGGCTCTAAATATCTTCAGCTATTATGCTGCCTACGGAATTTTGACTAAGAATATATTTCGGAAGGAATTTATGAATGCTATTTAAAACAGCTTTTAAAGCCTGTTCATAAGTTGTCATAGAAAAAGGGTTACAGCCCCAAATCCACTGGGGCCCTGCCTATTGAATTGAGCAATTTTAATACTGAGGCTATTGTCTCGCTTACCTCTGCATCCATTCCGGGGCGATTCGGATAAATGTCATAAAGTTTTTTATATTTAGCAGGAGTCACATCCACCATCAACGAATTACCTCCTGATAACAAACCTGACCTTAGAGCATTTTCCTTATCAATGGTTTCCATAGAAGTGGTAACAAGTATTCTGGCATCTGGATTCATTATGCGCGCCCTGGCAATTGTATCTAAAGTATCGTCTATTGAAGGACAAGGAACCCCGCTCAAAGGAGTTTGCGGATGTGGAATTAGCGGCCCAAAAGAAAACATATCCGTCCCTAAAGAATTAGTCATCTGAATGTCACTTAATATATCATCCTGGGTTTGTCCTGGCAAGCCTATTAAAAATCCTGTCATTATGAGATATTCTATATCGCGTAATTTTTTTATTAAATTTATCCGCTCATCCAGATTATGAGCCGGCCTTAATTTTGAATAAATATCAGGATTGCTGGTTTCAAACCGCAAAAGCGCGCCGCGCGCTCCAGCCTGGTATAACTTCTCGTACAGCCCGGCTTCTCTTTCTCCTATACTTAAAATCAACAGCGCAGGGCTTTTACGCAAAATACCCTGGACTATAGCAAGAAGTTTGTCCTCATCGTACCAGGTATCCTCCCCTGATTGCAACACCAGCGCCTTAAACTTAAGCTCACTAATAGCAAAATACGCCGCGTCAATTATTTCTTCAACAGTCATTCTATAGCGCTCAATAGCGGTATTACTACTCCTTATTCCACAATACAGGCAATCACACCTGCAATGATTTGAAAATTCTATAATACCGTGAACACAACAGGAATTACCCTGATGCTTTTGCCTTATAAGGTTAGCTTTCTGGCGTAAATCTTTCGGATTCTGCGCGAGATCTGAATCAATTTCTTTAAGCTTAAAAAACAATTCCTCCCAAGTATTTAAAACAGCCTTTGCCTCTGACTCTGAAATCCTCTGTATGACAAATCCGCCCTGAGCATAGACATACTCGCCTATACTTAATTGGAAAAAATCATTCCTTGCCTTTTTTGTCTCGCCAAAATAGTCTACAAAGGCAATTCTGTCTTCCAGTCCGACAACTCTTCCCGGTATTGCGTAGCACATGAGCACCTTAATGTGCGCCATAGGCGCGTTCAGGGAAACCCCGCAAAGCTCTTGGGCGGGGTTGTGACTCCTTATACTATGAGCCAATTGCAAAACTCAAAACCGATGCCGATGAAGGAGATTATGAAATTCAGACAAGCCGCAAAACCAGAGGCATACCCAAGGCGGTATGTCGA
>JAGVIF010000305.1 GCA_020056205.1 Lentisphaeria bacterium
ATACTTCGCCGCAAAATCCTCGACATACCGCCTTGGGTATGCCTCCGGTTTTGCGGCTTGTCTGAATTTCATAATCTCCTTCATCGGCGCTGGTTTTGACTTTTGCAATTGGCTCATAAGATTAAAATAAATTCCTGATTCCGTGAAGGCATCCCCAGCGGCGCAAATGCGCGGCGGCAAGGGGTGAAGTGTGGTAACCACTCGAATCCCCTTGCCAAGAAAGCGCTTGCATCCCGATCCCGAAAGGGCATCGGGGCAGATATGGTGCAGCAGGCTCGCCCTGTGGGTGAAAAATGCGAAGAAAAACGAAAATTACAAAATGCGATTTTCCGCGAAAATCGCAACACCTTGAAAATAACAATCATAAACTTTATGTCCGCATTTTTCATGAAATAAGCGGGTTCAGGCGGGCGTGCATAGCCCGATAAGATCGCCTACGTCCGCGCTTGCCAAGCATTCCACGGTGTCCGCGGATCCGTAGTATATCTTTACCTCGCCGCTATCTTCCAAAATCATGCCGCCCGGGAAGATCACGTTGTTGCGCAACCCTCCGCTGACCTCGTACGATGCTTCCGGCGCTAAGAGCGGTTCGCGCGAATACCCGATTACTTTCCAGGGTTCACAAATGTCCAGCAGGGCAATGCCGGCGCAGTAGCGTTTTTTCCAGGCCGGCTCCCAGCCGTTCTTGCCGCGGCTTTCGTCCTTGTCAACAGTGTGTATGACCGTCAGCCAGCCCTTCGGCGTCTTCACCGGCGGCGCGCCCGACCCAATCTTGTCATTCGCGTACGGGAAGCGCTCGACACCCATAACTAAATGACTGTTTCCCCAGTAGCGAAGGTCCGGAGAATCCGAATACCACATATCAAAGCGGTCTTTGCCGCCTCTGCTGTAAACCGGAAAGGGACGTTCGAGACGGTGGTAGACACCGCCGATCTTTTCTGGAAAAACCACCATGTTCCGGTTATCCGGAACCGTGAGCGACAGTATTTCAAACTTTTCAAAATCATCGGTCCTGGCAATGCCGCCACGCAGACCGTGTTTCGTGTCAACGGCAAAACACATAACAACACGCCCGTCAACAACGGTAAGACGCGGATCATAAATTCGCTCAACTTCGTCATCGTTACAAAAGGTGCGGTCTATGATAGGCTTGGATTGCACCGTCCAACGCACCCCGTCGTCGCTCAACGCCAGTCCCAGATTGATATATTTGAACTTTCTTGGCTCATCGCTCCAGACATCGTTTCGAAAGACCATCACATACTTACCATGGTACTTGGCAACCCCGGCGTTGTAGACAAGGGTGGACTCATACGGCACGTCCTTGGCCGTAAGGATAGGATTTTTCTCGTGCCGCCGGATCACGGGACTGGACTTCAGAACGCCTGCCGTCTGCATTGTCATTACATCTTCTCCCTTATTATTAGATTCATGTGTCCCTAAGATAATATATGGGATTGAAAAATCAAGATTGATTCATAGAAAAATGCGCCGCTTATAAAAACATGACGCCTTCAAAATATCTCATGATCAAATAATCCGGTATTTTGCTCAAAACATCTATTTTAACAATAGTAAATGCGTTTATAGTATGAGCCAATTGCAGAACTCATAAACCGCGCCGTTGCAGATGCCATCGGAGGGCTCGCAAGTATTTTTGGCAGGGGCAATACCCGTAGCGGTCTTGCCCCTGCCGGAAATGCGAAGCATGCACCCGATGGCGCTGCAACCCGTTAGGGATGAAGTTCTTATGAAATCATATTTCGCCGCAAAATCCTCGACATACCGCCTCGGGTATGCCTCTGGTTTTGTGGCTCGTCTGAATTTCATAATCTCCTTCATCGGCATCGGTTTTGAGTTTTGCAATTGGCTCGTATAATCATATAATTCATTTAATTAAAATACCGGCTACGGAGGGAATATGATAAAGTTTGGAGTTGCCGATTACGGGATGAACGTGTGGGATGGCGGGCTTTATGACATTGAGGAGCGCCTGTTGGAACTGAAGAAACTGGGATACAACGGAACGGAGCGGCTTGAAGCGGTGAGCCCGTCGGATGCGCTCTACAAGGCGGCGCTGTACCGCAAGATTGGAATGGATTTCAGCACCTGCCGGGGTCCGAGCGTCCAAGTCTCAACCGAGTGGACCGCCGCGTTGGGCAAAAGCTATGTATGGTTTTCCGTAGGACAGAGCGACCGCGCGGTCGATTTCAAAGTTTTCTGCCGCCGCTGCAACGCCATGGTCAAATCCTGCAGCCGTTGGGGAGTTGTCGCCGCCATTCACAACCATATGGGACAGCGTGTTGAAAATCAGAAAGAGCTGGAAGATTTCCTGAAAGCCTGCCCTGACGCCGGAATCGTGTTTGACACAGGGCATCTCAGCATGGCCGGCGGAGATCCGATTGAGATTGTCAAAAAATATTACAGGCGTATTTCGGCAATGCATCTTAAGGACGTGTTTCTTACCGGAGCCATGCGACCGGACGGCGTCGGGGAATACCGGTTCTGCGAACTTGGCGCCGGCAACAACGGATTCAGCAACGCCGGAGTCGTTGAAATGCTTCTGAAAGTCGGGTGGAAGGGATGGATTCATATTGAACATGACAGCCATTTGCGCGATCCTCTCATTGATCTGAAGACAAGTTTGAAATTCATTAAAAATATAATTGGCAAGGAAAATAAATAATGAAAAAGATCAAGGTAGGTATATGGGGGCTTGGACGAGCCGGTTACGGGATGCACATTGCCGAGATTGAAAAATTCCCTGAAATGTTTGAGATTGTCGCCGGATGCGACATTGACAAAGAGCGTATCAGGGCGGCAAAAGAAAAACTGCCTTCATGCCGATTTTACGGAAAACCGGAGGAATTCCTGAAGGATACGGAAGTGGAATTGATTTCGATAGCCACTCGTTCCCCGGACCATACCGCCCACGCCATCAGGGCGCTTGCCACTGGAAAATATGTGTTCTTGGAAAAACCGATAGCGCTGACTTACGCGGAGGCCAAAAAATTGAAAAAGGTGTCTGCAAAATATCCCGGCAGACTGTATCTGCGCCATAACCGCCGGTACGAGGCTCCGTTCAACCACATCCGAGAAATAATTGCGGGCGGCGCCCTCGGCAACATCTACGAAGTAAAATTGCACCGTCACGGCTATCAGCGCCGGAATGACTGGCAGACGATCATCGGATGCGGCGGCGGACAGCTTAACAACTGGGGTCCGCACATCATTGACCACGCCTTGCGTTTCCTGGAATCTCCGGTCGCCAAAGTCTGGAGCGATCTGAAAAATATTGCCGCCGCGGGCGATGCCGAAGATCATCTGAAAATCGTTCTCACCGGAGAAAACGGACGAATTGTAGATATCGAAATCAGCGGCGGCGCAGCCATTCCGCAGCCGGAATACGTCATTTTCGGCGCTAAAGGCGCGTTGGTTTGCCAGGACAATACGATCACGATGAAATATATTGATCCTAAGCAAAAGCCGCTGAAAATCAAGGCATATCCCGACAATCCCCCGCTGAATGGCGTTTTTGGCAACGCGGAAACGCTGAAGTGGGTGGAGAAGTCCATACCCGTAGCGCCCAAGACAGGCTATGATGTCCATCATATCTGGAAAGGACTTTACGAAGCGATCCGCGAGGGCAAGCCCTATCCGATCACTATTGACGAAGCGATAGAAGTAGTCAGAGTCACCGAACTGGCGAAAAGAGGAACCAAATTCGCTACCAAGTAAATATTCACCGAAAGGACCTGTCTGCGTGCGGACACGCACAGGCAGGCAGGGTTCGGTGAATATTTACCTATAGACAATCTTTGAAGTCGTCGTATCCGAATTCACGGATTTTTTCGATTTCGCCGTTGAGTCTGCGGACTGCGATTGAGGGCATTGCGACGCCGTTGAACCAGTTTTTTTTCACCATCGTATATCCTGCGGCGTCGGCGATGCGGACTTCATCCCCGATCTTAAGTTTCTTGTTGAGTTTGTATGTTCCGAAGACATCGCCGGCGAGGCAGGAACGTCCGGCTATCATGAACTTATGCGGACCCGGTTTTGGGATTGCGATTTTCGCATTTTGCCTGTAAATAAGCAGGTCGGGCATATGCGCTTCGATGGATGCGTCAACTATGGCGATGTCAATTTGGTTTCGAATTATATCCAGAACGGTCGTTACCAATTCAGCGCAATTTGTTATCGCGGCCTCTCCGGGTTCAAGATAGACCCGAACCCCGTATTTTTCGCTGAAGCCTTTAAGTTTCGCGCAAAACTCTTTCAGCGGATAGTTTTCTTTTGTGAAAAAAATCCCGCCGCCAAGGCTTACCCATTCCATTTTTTTCAGGACATCGCCATATTTTTTCCCTATGTAATCAATGGATTTTGCGAAATTCGCAAAATCATCGTTTTCGCAGTTGAAATGAAACATGAGGCCGCTGATATGTTTGGACGCATTTAAAAGAGCGTTCTTGTCATTTACGCCCAGCCGGGAATATTTGCGCGCCGGATCGGCAAGATCGAAATGCGAATAACTTATTCCCGGATTAACCCTCAGTCCGAGTTTAATCCCGCGAAGGTCTTCGGAAAAAAGATTGAGCTGGGAGACGGAATTGAAAATTATTGTGTCCGCTATTTTCGCGGTTTCCTTCATCTCATCGGGGGCGTATCCGACGCTGAACGCATGAGTTTCCCCGCCGAATTTTTCGTGTCCGAGTTTAGCCTCATAAAGCGAACTGCTTGTCGTTCCGTCCATATATTGGCGAGATCGGATGAGCACA
>JAGVIF010000482.1 GCA_020056205.1 Lentisphaeria bacterium
GGGCGACAGGGTGATCGTCATGATTCCGATGTCCGTGGAACTTTATGTTGCAATGCTTGGGATCATCAAGATGGGCGCGGTTGCGGTTTTCGCGGATCCGTGGGTAAAGATGGAGCATATCATCAGGTTCTGCGCATTTGCGTCCCCGAAAGGATTTATAGGAATACCGAAGAGCCATATTCTGCGCTTGTACGATGGATACCTGAGGAAAATTCCGCTCACTGTAACGACAGGTTCAAAATTTGCGGGTCTGCCCGCCAGGCATACGTTCAATGAGTTGCTCGAATCCGAAAAAAGTTCAGAGATTTATCCGGCGCGGGGGAGTGACCCGGCGCTGATAACGTTCACTACCGGTTCCGGCGGGATTCCAAAAGGCGCAAACAGGACACACGGCTTCCTCGATGCCCAGAACAAGGCTTTGAACACGGAATTCCCGATAGATGATTCCGATGTTGACATGCCGATGTTTCCGGTCTTTGCCCTGAGAAATCTCGCGGCAGGCATAACTTCAGTCTTCCCGGAAATGGATGTCAAGTCGCCGGCGGCCATAGATGCCGACGCAATATTTAGACAGATCAAGGAATTCGGAGTAAATACTATTACCGCATCTCCTCCATTCATAGGCAGACTTGCCGCCGGACTTCCGGGAAGGACGATGGAGATTCCAATAAGGAGGATTCTCAGCGGGGGCGCCCCGGTAGGGAACGATCAGCTGAAGTCGTGGCGAAAGTCCTTTGAGAATTCGGATATCCTTGTAGTCTACGGTTCCACCGAGGTCGAACCTGTAGCCCACATATCGCTCGAAGAAAAGATTGGAGCAGTTAGTTCCTTGCGTCCGCAGTGTCCAGGGTTCTGCGCCGGTAAGCCGACGTTCCTTGTCAAGACGAAAATAATCAGGATAGTGAAGGATGAGATTCCGCAGGACGCTTTCTCATGGAGCAACTACGAGCTTGGTAAAGGCGGGATAGGCGAACTTGTCGTGTCGGGAGAACATGTCTGCAGGGATTATTTCAACAATCCTCAGGCGGTTAGAGAGAACAAGATAATTGACAGAGATGGAATCCTTTGGCACAGGATGGGTGACACCGGATATTTCGACGACATCGGACGCTTCTGGCTGACGGGGCGGGTCCATTCGACCATTTTCAAGAATGGTCTTCCGGTGCATCCACAACTGGTGGAACAGGCGGCTAAGGGAGATGATGCAAGGATAAGCATGGTGGCCGCTATTGGAATTACTGATCTTGAATGCGGGGAAAAAGTTGCTGTGATTGTCAAGCTTTCAGATGGGAAGCCGGGGACTGCTTCCATGCAGGCTATATCCGAAGATGTAAGGGGGAGAATTGAAAATGCCGGGCTTGCCGCAGACTTTATTGTGCTGACAGACAGGGCGTTCCCGCTGGATCCCCGCCACAATTCGAAGATAGACTATGCGATGCTGAAAAGGAGACTGAATTTCAAGAAATTACGGGGAAGACAGGAATATGAATGACAAGCTCACAAAGGAATCAAGCTTTCCTTTGCGTTTCAAGGCATACCTTGGCGAGAGGTTTCCTGTTGTTTCACACGGCATCCTGATAATGAGCTATTTTTCCTCGAACCAGTTCCTAGCTTTTACTCTTGAACATCCTGGAAAGCCTGCGTCATATACGTTGAATTCACTTATCGGGGCGATAGTTCTTTTCTGCATGTTCTTTCACTTGCGGGTGTTTGACGAGCACAAAGATTACGGGGATGACCTCAAATTCCATCCCGGACGGATTCTCCAGAGGGGACTGATAACCCTGAGGGATCTAAGGCGCTTTGGAGCCGCGGCTATATTGTGCGAGTTGGTTTTAAGCTTGATATGCGGGATTCCGGCTACGGTAGCCGCGACGATCGCGATCCTCTTTTCGGCGCTCATGCTCAAGGAGTTCTTCGTAAGCGGCTGGCTGAAAAGGCATTTCCTCATATACGCCGTTAGCCACATGCTCATAATGCCTCTCTTTGCGCTGTTTGTTTTTAGTGTTACCACCGGAAAATTTCCATGGGAGGCGCCGGGATGGTTCTGGCTCTATTCATTCGTGGGATTTTTCGTGACCTTTAACTGGGAGATATCGAGGAAGATCAGGGTGCCCGGCGATGAGATCGAGGGGCTGAAAAGTTATTCGAAGATTTTCGGAACGTATGGAGCCGCCTACGTGGTGATACTGATAAGAGTGATAGACACATTCATGGTCTTTCTTGTGGGATGGCATTTGAACCTGAGCCCTTTTTTCTACATTACACTGATAATCCTGTTCCTGATCTGTTGCGTGGGGCTCTGGCAGTTCCGCTTCAATACGTGCCGCAGGACGGCGAAGACGATGGAAGTTTACGCGGGCATGTATATTATAGCCTTTGATCTGACTCTGGCGGTTGAACTTATAAGGAAGAATGGATTGGAGTTCTAAACATGGTTAAAAATGGGAAATATGTCTTTCGTTCCAACGGAGAAGTGAATCTGGATGGAAATGTGCGACTCGGAGGAAAGGCGCGTAATCTTGCAATACTCGGCCGCGCCGGAAAAAATGTGCCCCCTTGGTACGTGATCTCCTCCGATGCTTTCGCGTTTGCCGCTATGAAATCCGGAATCACAGACAGGATTCAACAACTGATTTCAGGGATAGATGGAAAATCAGGAATTGAAAAGATAAACGATGCTTCTTCCGGCATCCAGGCGCTTGTCCGGGAAATCCGGACGCCGGATGAAATACTTTCTGAAATGAAGAGCGCCCACACAGAAACAATAGGGGAGAACTTCTTTTTCTCCGCCCGTTCGTCGGCAGTTGACGAAGACGGCGCCGGAGCTTCTTTTGCCGGGCTTCATGACAGTTTTCTTTTCCTGAAGGGCGAAGAGGATCTTCTCGATTCAGTAAGGAAAGTCTGGTCTTCGGCGTTCAATCAGAGGGCGCTTGTATTCAGACTCGAAAACGGTTTTCCTATAACTGCCATATCAATAGCCGTAGTTGTGCAGAAAATGGTTGCCGCTTCCGTAAGCGGTGTGATGTTCACCGCGAATCCAAACACCGGAAATCCACATCAGATACTAATAAGCTCCCTCTACGGGGCCGGAGAAGGCGTTGTTAGCGCCGGGTTTGACGCAGATCTCTTCACGGTTGAAAAATCCGCAGGTTCTCACATCGCGGAAATCGCGGACAAGCCTGAGCAGCTTGTTTTTGATCTTGAAAGAGGCAAAGGGCTTAAAAAGATTCCTGTCGAAGAAGGAAGGCGTAAGGAAAGAAGCCTCAGTGATACACAGATAGACCAGCTTGCCAAAGCCGGACTCGAAATCGAAAGGATATATGAACGCCCCCAGGACATTGAATTTTCCATTGATTCAAAAGGCGTCCTTTTTATCCTGCAGTCGAGGGCAATCACAACTGTCAATGAATATGGACCTGCCGCAGGAAACAGGCTGATATGGGATAATTCCAACATCATAGAAAGCTATTCGGGTCCGACATCCCCGATGACATTCAGTTTCATCCGCAGGGCATATACCGTGGTTTACCATTGCTTCTCCCAAGTCATGGGCATTCACAGGGAAAAAGTCAGAAAAAACCGGCATGTGTTTGAAAATATGCTGGGGATTTTCCGCGGACAAGTCTACTACAATATTGTGAATTGGTACCGCCTCGTGGCACTCTTCCCCGGGTTCCGCTACAATAGGAAATTCATGGAGTCCATGATGGGACTCAAGGAGAAGATTGAATTTGAAGAAGGAGGGACAGTTGATGAAAAACCTTCGTTCTGCCGGAAATATTTCGTTGACCTCCCGGCTCTTGCGCGGCTTCTCATGAGATCAGCCTGGAATTTTTTGAGGATAAAAAGCCTTGTGAAGGAGTTTGATGAGCATTTCAGGGAGCATTATGAAAAATGGGACAGCATGGATTTCGAGAAATTTCCTCCTCACAGGCTGATGTCCATATACAGAGACATGGAGGATGCCTTGCTTTGGAACTGGAAGACACCCATAATAAATGATTTTTACGTCATGATTTTCTACGGGACGCTCAAGAAAAAGTGTAGTGAATGGTGCGGGGACAAGAGCGGCTCTCTCCAGAATGATCTTATTTGCGGGGACGGCGGCATTGAAAGCACGGAACCCACGAGGCTCCTGATGAAGATTGCGATGATCGTGAAAGGAAACACAGCCATGTCTGAACTCTTTCTCATGGAAAAGCCGGAGAAACTATTCAGGATTATTCACGAAGACGCCGCTTGCTCCGAAATTTCCGCGCTTGTTGACAAATATCTTAAACTCTACGGATTCAGGTGCATGAATGAATTGAAGCTCGAAGAGCCTTCACTCAGGGATGATCCCCGCTTCCTCTTCCAGATGATCCGGAATTATTTGAAGCTCAAGAACGAGAAGCTCTTTGACAGCGAATATATCGAAACGAAAGAAAAAAGAATTAGGAGGGAGGCCGAAGACAAGGCTTTCGGTTCGATAGGTTCATTTCATAGGAGATTGATTTTCTTCAGGCTTCTTAGAAACGCCAGGCTCGGCGTCAGGAACCGCGAGAACATGAGATTCGCAAGGACCAGAATCTATGGACTGCTCCGCAAACTCATCAATGCGCTGGGACTCAGATTCGAGAAAGAGGGGATTTTGGATGAACAACACGATATTTTCTATCTTACAATTGATGAGGTCTGGGATTACATAAAAGGTACTGCCGTGACCACGGACATCAAGGGGCTTGTCGAACTCAGGAAGAAGGAGTTTTCCGCATACAAGGATGTCGCGGCGGCGGCGCCGGACGAC
>JAGVIF010000293.1 GCA_020056205.1 Lentisphaeria bacterium
ACATACCGCTTTGGGTATGCCTCCGGTTTTGTGGCTCGTCTGAATTTCACAATCTCCTTCATCGGCGCTGGTTTTGACTTTTGCAATTGGCTCAATAAGTCATTTTCAAAAATATGATATTGTGGGAGAGACGCCCAAATGTTTTCAGGTATTAGAGCAGGATCACTTTCATCAATCCGAAAATCATTTATGTCTTTATTCCTTATGTACCTGTATTTTGATTTTTCTACATACTTGTCGGCGGTTACAGTTGATCCAAACGGTCCCACGACAAAATCAACCAAATTAGCTAAAGAATCGTTGTTGTGGTTATCTAACACATTTAAACGATCAAGAATTTCTGACCGATAATATTCTGCATCAATTCTAAATTCAGGATTCAATTCTTTGAAATTGACAGTTGAAGTTTGCATCCTCACTCCTCCGTCCTGTTTTCGCCATCCAGAAGGAGAGAGTCCTTGGCATTTAGCGGTGAGACGATGCTTCTGCCGATTTGAGCTTCCAGTTCTTTTCTGGCGGTTTTGGCGACATGGCCGCCTTCTTTTGCGACCACTTTATTTTTGGTGAAGCTGTCCGGTTTTTTCTTTTTGGATATTTCCGTAGTGGAAGCTTCCGCGAGCATGTTGAGTACCAACTCGAGATTAGTCATGTTGTCGCGCAGGCTCTGTTTTTTGAGGCCTTTGAACTTCTTGTAGTCCTTCACGCTCTTGTCCGCCCATGCGCGAGTAATCTCATCGGTCAGGATGGTGAACTCGCTGTCTTTCTCGATTCCCCGCTCCTCCCATTCGTCGGTAAGTTCCTTGCGGACTTCGATGCTTTTGAGCCGTTGGTTGATCCATTCTTTTGAATAGCCTTTTTGGAGGTAGGTCCGCATCGCGCGGTCAAACGCGAGTTCGGGGTCTTCGGTCTCATCGATGCGTTCATACCCCACCTTCGCCAGCCAGAGCTTGAATGGTTCGGCTTTGGGGGATGGGATGGATTGTATGACACGCAGAAGGTCTTCGGTCTTGAAACAGTCTGTTTCGCGTTGTTTGCCGTCGGGTGAAGTCATTTTCAACTGTACGATTTTATCGTACACTTCACTGCCTTCCTGTCCGAGCTTGATTTTAATATCCGACCAATAACGCCGAGGATTACTGGAATCAGTGAGAACGGCGATTACATCTATAATGGAGAAAAACCATTCCTCGCAGTCCTCATCCCAGTGGCGGCGAATTTTCTGCTGCTTAAATAGAACTATTGAGTTTTCCTGTTTCATTCTTCAGGCTTCCTCCCAAAATGACAGTTTTTCCTTTTTCGCCCATTCGATGAAGGCTTCCGCGATGCCGTCTGGCATTTCGCCGTTATGGTTATGCAGGTCGTGGTTAACGATCAAGTGTCCGTTCTTGTCCAGCCTGTATTGGCCGGTTTCGTTTTTCAGGTGCACGTAGTCGCCGGAGTTGTCCTTGCCGCCCTTCTCGCTGACAGCGAAAAATATTGGGAAGTCGTCCCCCCTTGGGCATAAGGGGCCTTTCTTCGGATTATCGTTCCATTTCTGGAGGAACAAGACGCTGGTCTTTGTGCCAGTATGTGGTTTGAACGTGTTGCCGTGCAGTCCAACCACAGCAAGGATTCGGGCGTGTTCGGAGATGAATTCACGGATGTATTTGTCGGATGTGTTGTTGAAACGCCCCTGCGGCAGAACAATCGCCATCCGTCCGCCGGGCTTTAGAAAATCCAGATTCCTCTCGATGAAGAGAATATCACGTCCCACTTCGCTCTGCGCCTTGTTGTTTGACTTGAACCCGAGTTCATACTGATGGAGGATGCGGCTTTCTTTGATGTCGCCTGCAAAAGGCGGATTGGCCATCAGGATGTCGAATTTGAAGAGCTTATTTTCTCCTTTTTCAGCTCTCAGTTTTTCCAGTCTTTCAAAGCCCTTGCCGTAGGTGCCTATCCATTTCTTGTCCTTTTCGGTCTTGTCGCTCCAGCGCTCGAAGTCCAGCGTGTTAAGATACAGGACATTGGTTTCGCCGTCGCCAGCTATCAGATTGAGGGTTCTGGCGACGCGAACGGTCTTTTCATCGAAATCAATTCCGAAAACCTTGAGAACGTTTTCTTTTTCCTTTTCCGGAATTTCGCAGTTTGTAAATAGATGTCCGGTCAGCTTGAAAATCGTATGCACCGGAAAGCCGCAACTGCCGGAGGCGGTGTCAATCATATACTCGCCCCGTTTCGGGTTGAGCATTTGGACACACATGTCAATGACGTGGCGCGGCGTGAAGTACTGCCCCTTCTCGCCCTTGGCCGACTTATTGACAAGATATTCAAACGCCTCATCCACAACAAGCAGGTTCGAGTTGAAAAGTTTCACATCTTGCAGACTCGACACGCATATCGCCAGATGGCTGTCGGAAAGGTCGAAGGTCGAACCTTCGTGGAAAACCCCGGGCCATTGGCTTTTAGCCCGATTGAAAAGTTCCTGTATCTTGTTTTTCAGCTCAGTGTCCGTCTGTCCCGTGTTTCTGAATTCCATTGTCCTGAAACCATCATCGGAGACCTTGGCTACTGCGGCTTTGACGGCATCATAGTCTTGGCCATCGAGATAAGTCGGCGCATTCCCATATTTGGACTTCGCCTCGTTCACGGCGGTCTTCGTAACCTGCTGCAGGAAGTAATTGAGAATTCCCTTGTCCTTCAAACTCAGATATTCATCGTAGAGTTTGGTGAAGATGAGCTTGAACACCTCCTCAAAGACATCCACGCCGGCGTTCGCCAGTACCTCGTCCTCCATTTCCAAAATGATGTCCTTCAAAGATTTCCGCTCATTGGATATTTTGTCGCGGAGATGATGAGGTCTTTCAGTGTAAAACGCCCGGAAAGTATGTCCTGAAGACTTTGACCGGACTTGGGAATGTCCGTGATGTCCTCGAAGTAATTCGGATCCTTGCGGTTGTAATGCGAGATTTTTTCGCCGTTCGTCCAAACGCCGATGGGGGCACCGGTGGCGTTGCAATATGAGCGGAGCTGGTTCTTCCCGTCTTTCAGCTTGGGCTTTTTCAGCTCCACGATTATGTATGCGGCATCGGGACGGTCCTTGTCGAACACAACGATGTCGGCGTTTTTCTTCTCCCTCCCGAAATTGACCTTGTACTCGAAGGCTATGCGCTTTTGGGGATAACCGTACTGCTTGAGAAGCCTTGCCGCGTATAGCTGGCGAACGACTTCCTCCGGCTTAAGCTGAATCTCCTTGTTTCTCGCGATACAGGTTACGAACGCCATTTCCCCGTTTTTGGCTTTCTTGACGACAATTTTTTCGCGTAAAGATTCAATTTCATCTTTCGCGAACAGAGCAAGATGATAATTGCTGTCTTTTAATATCGTCTCTATGATGTCAGGTTCTGTCACTGGGTTTTCCTCTTTATCCGCGCTAACCTACTTTTTGCAGAAATCCCTTATCGTTTCAGCGACATAGTTTATCTGGTCGTCCGAAAGCTCCGGGTAAATCGGCAGAGCGAGGGTCTCCGCGGCGGCTTTTTCGGACTCGGGGAAGTCGCCTTTTTTATATCCGAGCGGTTTAAAGCACTCCTGTTCATGCAGGCTGAGAGGATAGTAAATCTCTGTTCCTATCTCTTTATCCGCCAAATACTTGCGAAGTTCGTCCCGTTTTTGAACTCTGATGACGAATTGATTTACAACGGACACATTGTGTTCGTCGATGAACGGCAGCGCTACGAGTTCGATGCCGGCGAGAAGTTTTTTGTATTTCGCGGCGTTTTCGCGTCTTTTTTCAGACCACGTGTCGAGATGTTTCAATTTTACGATGAGCACAGCCGCCTGGAGAGTGTCGAGGCGGAAATTTCCTCCGACGATGCTGTGGTAATATTTTGGTTTTGAACCGTGCATCCTTATCGTTGCCATTTTTTCCCCGAGTTCTTCATCATTTGTGGTTATGATTCCGCCGTCGCCGGCGCAGCCGAGATTTTTTGACGGGAAGAAACTGAAACATCCGATCGCACCGAGCGAACCGGCTCTTTTGCCTTTGTATGCGGCTCCGATAGACTGGCATGCGTCTTCAATGACGGGAATTACCGGCTCGTAATCGTTTGCGATTTCATTGACGGCGTCCATATCCGTGGCTTGTCCGAAAAGATGGACAGGCATAACAGCTTTTGTGTCTTCATTTATAAGTCCTTCAATTTGTGAAGGATCTATATTGTATGTTTTTGGGTCAATGTCAGCGAAAACCGGTTTTGCCCCGGCTCTCCATATGCACCCGGCGGTCGCGAAGAAAGTGAAAGGAGTTGTTATGACTTCATCGCCGGGCCCAATGTCGAGAGCCATCAGCGCGCAGAGCAAGGCATCGGTGCCGCTTGAAACGCCGACCGCTTTTTTGCACTGGCAGTATTCGGCGATTTTTTCTTCAAGTATTTTAACTTCCGGTCCGTTGATAAACTGTTGGTCGTCGAAGACTTTTGCGACAGCCTCCATTACTTCATCTTTGATTGTGGAGAATTGCGCTTTTAGATCGAGCAGCGGAACTTTCATTGTTTTTTATTTTCCTTATTTTTTAATTTATCGTAACAAATTTTTCCGATTTTTTTATCATCAGGGAGCGCGGCTTCCTCATCAATATCGAGGCATTTGAGATCTCCATTTTTTGTTTCTTTGTATTTGTAACCGCTTTCGGGGCAGGTCATTATGCCGTCTTTGTCCGGATTGGACAATATGTGCCCGTGCCTGCTCATCCAGCCTTTTTGCCGGGCCGGAACGCCCACCATGAGAGCGTAGTCGGGGACATCCTTTGCGACAACGGCGCCTGCGGCTACGAAGCAGTATCTGCCGAGAGTGATTCCGCATACTATTGTGGCGTTGGCTCCTACGGTTGCGCCCCTTTTGAAAATGGTTTTCTCGTAGAGAGAGTGTCTGTTTATCTGGCTTCGCGGATTTGTAACATTTGTGAGGACGCACGACGGTCCAAGAAAGACATCATCCTCGATCACGGTTCCGGCGTAGATAGAAATGTTGTTCTGGATTTTCACATTGTTTCCGATGATGACATTTTCCGATACGCAGACATTTTGGCCGAGTATGCATTTCCCGCCTATTTCGGCGCCTCTCAGGACGTGTGAAAAGTGCCAGATTTTAGTTCCTTTGCCTATTTTAGCCCCTTCGTCAACGAAGGACGATGAATGGCAAAAAAAATCTTTCTGACGCGCGTCGGACAATTCACTTTGTTCCCGCGGATTTTTTTTGCCGAGTTTGTCCTGACATGCCTGTAGTATTTTCAAGACTTTGAGTCCTTCTTCGCCTGATGTGCAGGCGGGAACCCTTGTCTCAACGGATTTTATGAATGCCTCGCATTCAGCTTTCAGCGGTTCAGTCCACGATTCGGACAATTCTATTGCCGCCGCATCAGCTTTGTTGGGCACCGGCAGACCGCTTTTCCATTCGATTGTATGGGGGTAGAAAAGGAGTTTTTCGTCAACTTGTTTTGTGTCGTCAAAGACGAGCATTCCCTTTGAGCCGACGACCACGAGGCGCTGTTCTTTGAAGGGATTCAGCCAACTTACGAATATATGAGCCGCCGTGCCTGACGGGAATTTCAGATTTGTCATAGTTATATCGGCTATTTCGGAGTGCAGGAAATTACTGCCCGCGCATTCTATCAGCGAGGGTTCTTCCCCGATAAGGCTCAGAATTATCGAGATATCGTGAGGAGCAAACGACCACAGGATGTTTTCTTCCCTGCGGATTTTTCCAAGATTTAAACGGTTGGAATAGACGTATTGAATCCTTCCGATTGTCCCTTCGTCAACGACATTTTTCATCTTGATTATCGCCGGATGATAATTAAGAATATGTCCGACAAAAAGGATTCTATTGTTGGCGGACGCCGCTGCGACAAGTTTTGCTCCGTCTTCAGGATTTAGGGCGAGCGGTTTTTCGACGAATACGTCTTTGCCCGCTTTTAGGGCTTCAATTGCCTGGGAAAAGTGCGCCGACGCCGGAGATGAGATGACTATCGCGTCAATGTCCTGCCCGAGAAGGTCCGAAAAATCTGCGGTAAATTCAACGTTTTTGTATTTTTCGGAAAGCTCGGCTCTGGTTTTTTCGGAGGAGTCGCAAACTTTTTTCAGCGCTCCGATTTCGTTCATCGCCCTGACAAGATTTTTGCCCCAATAGCCAGCGCCGACAAGACCTATTCTTATGTTTTTCATAAAGGAAAAAACTACTTTTTTGCAATGTAAGTAAACCTAAGTTTTGCGGTTCAATCGATCGAATTTAAACTAAGTTTTTGATAATAAACGAAGTATGAACCGCAATGTAAATATTCACCGAACCCCGCCTGACTGCGCGCCTGTCTGCCCCGCTGGGGCGGTAGGCAGGTGTCCGCCTGACTGCGCGCGTCTCCGCTCAGGCAATACCTATCAAGCTGAAGCAAGGTTGAACTCATTTGAACACCCAATATCCAACACTCAATCTCCAACCGACGAAGGACAGAAATAAACTTGGACATTGGATATTCCGTGTTCGT
>JAGVIF010000459.1 GCA_020056205.1 Lentisphaeria bacterium
CAACACTCAATCTCCAACCGACGAAGGACAGAAATAAACTTGGACATTGGATATTCCGTGTTCGTTATTGGATATTCAGTTTAAATATCCTTAACCTGACAGCAATGCCCTGCGCCGCTTTGTACTACTATCCTATCCGTATTTGCCGAACGAAGCGGCGGTTTTGCCTTCGGCAAGCGTCGCTTCGCTCGGCAGGCCGTGGGCGGTTTTCTTCACGGTCGCGGCAAGCGCGACCCTCCATTTTACGCCGCAAGCATGGAGGGCCACGCTCGCCGTGGCCGGAGTTTTGCAATTGGCTCAGGATAAATTTTGGTTTTTTTCAAACTCCGCGTATTTGTCAAGGAGCGCGCGGTATATTTTCACATTGCCGCTGTTTGGGACGATTTTCGAAACTGGTTTTGCGAATTTCGCAGACATTTCGCTGAAGGAAAAATCTCCTTCCGCGCATGCCGCTATTATGGCGGCGCCAAGAGCGGCTGAATCCGGAATTGATATTGTTTCGACGCAAGCATCAAAGACATCGGCCGCCACCTGACATATACCCGGGCTTTGGGAGCCGCCGCCGGTGATTTTTATTTTTTTAAATTTTTCTCCAAGCCATGAAGAGTGGAGCTTCATTCTTAACATTTGCGATTCGACTATCGCCCTTATTTTTTCGTCTTTGCCGGCCTTTCCGGAGACAAATTTTGCGGAGCCGAAAAGTTTCACTCCCCGCTTCATAACAAGAGGAGTTATTTCCGGAACAAAATACGGAAGCATGATGTTGCCGTTGTTTCCCGGCGCGCTTTTTTCGAAGGCGGAGAGTCCAAAGTAATCCCAGTCCACTCCGCATTTTTCTTTTATTTTTTCTCTCGCGAGAGAGCCGTTTTTAAAACAAATCAGGCTCATAAATCCTCCGGCCGGATTTCCGAAGACGTGTCCGTATCCTTCCGGGTCTGTTTTAGGCGAACGCATAGCCGCAAAAAAAGTGTCGCTGGTTCCGAGGCTTATCACCGCGCTTTCTCCGGACGCGCCCCCTGTTCCGACGAGGCTCGCGGGGTTGTCACCTGTCCATACCACAATTTTGCTTTTTTTGGAGGAAAACCCGTATTTCCTGAAATTGTCCGATATGGTTCCGGCAATTGTTGTAGATATGACAGGACGCGGCAGTTTTGATTTCAAATCCGGCGCTGTGACGGAACAGATTTCATCGTCCCAATCAAGGGTTTCAATATTTAAAAGATTCATTCCGGCCGCGTCGCCATAATCGGCCGGAGATGATTTTCCGCACAGCGCCGAACACATAAAGGAGCTTACAAGATGAATGAATTTGGTTTCGTTGTATTTTGCCTTCTCGTCCGTAAAAAATTTCATTATCTGCGGACCCGTAAATCTTTCCACCGGCGGAGAGCCTGTCCTGCGCCGTATTTCAGCCATGCCTATTTTTTTAGAGAGTATTTCGCACTGTTTCGTCGTGGAACTGTCCATCCAAACAGGAGATGTTTTGCGCGAGAGCGCCGGTTCGAGCCTCTTCGAAAGAGGGATGGAAGATTCGCGTGCGGAGATTATTTCCGGGAATAACCCGTTCAAATAAACAGAGCCGTGCTGTTGACCGCAACCACAGATGACGGAGACATCGCCAAGAGGAAATTTGTTCTTCCGCATTTTCTCAAAAAGAGTTTCAAGCGCCTTAACCCACATGAGAGGATCGGAATGTTTGATGAGCGGATCGGCGTTGCGGAGTACCCCTTCAGGGCTTTCGTATTCCGGAAGATCCCTCCCGAAATTAACCGATTCGGACGCTATTATTCCGCCCTCCTTCGGGGCTATTAAAACAGCCTTCATCCCCTGCGTGCTACTGTCAATTCCCATAGCCAGTTTCATTCGTAATAATTCTCCTTCCCGCGCCCGGGGATTTTTATTTGCGATTTTCGCAGTAAAACATCTTCCGCGTCGAGATATTTCAGGGGGGAAAGTTCTATAAGGCAGTCTGCTCCGCCGTCCGGTTTTCTTGGAACTTTGATCCCCGCATTTTCAAGCCATTTCGCATCCCTTTCGACAAGCATCGCCCTGCAGGTTTGCGCGGAGTCAATTCCCTCCGGATTTTTTGTCGGAGAAAATTGTTCCTCTCTCAAAGCCTCGATAATTATTGTTTTCCTGGCGAACGGAAGGCAGTCAAAAATAAAGGTTTCAAGTTTTATCGCGTTAGGTTTTTCCGGGTGGATGACTTTGCCGTCATCATCAACGTAAGGGACTTTCTTTTCCGCTCTGTGCCACGGGAGTTTAAGGCCGCTGTCCGGCGCGGTCAGGCTCCTGATAAACTCAACATTGAATATGTGTATGGCCGGGCTGCCGGCTATAAAAGACAAATTGCCTGCCTCATCCGTTTTTTCAGCAAGTTCGGGGGGCATGTCGCTATATTCAATAATGTTCAATTTTCCTTCCGAGACGCAGAAATTTCCGAGTTTTTCGCAAGGGCCTGTTTTTGAAAGCATCCTTGAGCTGACATCGGAGTTTTCTATCCTGTGCAGTCCGATAAAAAGAGGGTCAAGCGGAGGCGCGATAAGATTGTCTATCTGGAAATATGACAAAATCTCAACGCCCTCTTTTGATATTTTATTCAACAAGCCGCTGTCTTTCAACGCGGACAAAGCGCCGCCATGCCCGTTCGGCGATAAAGCCAGCGAATTTTTGCTTTCCATTATGAGTCTGCCGTCAAATGATATTGCCGGCATCATGCCCTGGGTGAAGAAATGCACGGAATCTCTTGGAAGCCCGAAAAATTTATTCATGGAGAAATATTCCGAGGTCGCCTTGCTGTTCGCGCTGCTCGTCATTATCAGCCATTGAAGATTTGTCTGATATTTTTCCCGCGCCCTGATTATTTTTTCGGAGAAATACTGAAAAAAAGTTTTTCCCCTTATCGGGCTTATCCGAAATGTCCCCTTAGGCCCGTCAAAACCAAGCCTTGTGCCTTGTCCCCCCGCGACCGTCAGGAGAGCGAGTTTCCCTGACTTTATCAGGCTGACTCCTTCCTTTTCGGCTGTTTTATACAGAGCCTTAAGTTTGTCGTCCACGGGAGGATACGGATAATATGGCGCGGGAGAAATATCGCGCCGAATCGGAGCGTCTTTTTTTTTGATTAGATTCAGGCGTATCAACGCGTCGAGATTTTCCCAGTCAACCGCATTTAACTGATCTAAGTATGACAAGAGGCTTGCGGGGTCAAGCTCTCCTATGAACCTTAGGAGATGCCCTTGTCCGCAGTCTTTTATTTTCTCTCTCAACGTTGAGCCTATTTTTTCCAAAGCGGAATTCATTTATCAATGGCTCTCAAGATATTGTATTGCTCTTTTATATATATTTGGGGCTTCTCCGGCGGCCTTGGTGTAGCAAACCCCTGCGTTTAGCGTGTTTTTGTCCCTGCGGTACTGCTCAGCGAGAACGAGGAAGAAAATCGGATCGAGTTCAGGGCTCACCTTGTAGATTTGCCTGCGCGCCTCATCGGCGGAAATTTCTC
>JAGVIF010000230.1 GCA_020056205.1 Lentisphaeria bacterium
CCTGCCCTGAGCCTGTCGAAGGTGCCTGCCCTGAGCCTGTCGAAGGGTGGTTAAAAATCTAAAATCGGAAATTGGGTGTTGGCGTGCGCAGAAAACTTTTTTCCGCTGAGAGGGAGCGTCTTATTCTTGAGGAGCTTCGCGGAGGAGCGAGGAGCCTGGATGAATTGAGCGCTAGGCTCGGCGTGTCAACCGCCACCGTCAGAAGGGATCTGCTTTCGATGGAAAAGAGCGGCAGGGCGAAGAGGGTGCGTGGGGGAGCGATGCGTTCGGACATGTTGACCGGGGAGCCTGTTTTTAACGAGAAGAGGAGGATAAAAGATAGGGAAAAGGAGCTGATATCGGGGAAGGCGGCTGAATTGATTTGCGACGGCGACTCCGTCTATCTTGACGGCGGGAGCACCGTGCTTGGGATATGCCGCCGTCTTGGGGGAAAAAAAAATCTTTCAATAACAACGAATTCTCTTATGGCGGCATCGGAACTTATGGAAACCGGACACAACCTTTTTATCGTCGGCGGCAAGTTTAGGCCGCTCAGCAGGACGATAGTCGGATGCCTTACCGTCAAAACCATATCTTCCATGAATTTCGACAAGGCGTTTCTGGGGACGATGGGGCTTGCCGGGGACGGCATAAGCACCACCGACCCGGAAGAGGCTTACACCAAGGAGCTTGTGATGAAAAGAGCGAAAAAGGTGATACTGCTCGCCGACAGCATGAAATTCGGGACCGCATATTTTGCCGTAAGCGGAAGCCTTGACGACATTGACGTCATAGTCACAGACAAAAAACCATCTGCGAAATTCGCAAAAATCATTAAGAACAGGAGGATAGAGCTGATATTTTAGGCGCGGGGCAAAGGGGGCATTGCTATCAGGTTAAGGATATTTAGACTGAATATCCAATATCGAACACGGAATATCCAATGTCCAAGTTTATTTCTGTCGTTCGTCGGTTGGAGATTGAGTGTTGGATATTGGGTGTTCAACGGAGTTCAACCTTGCTTTAGCTTGATAGGTATGTCGTTCAGCGTTCAGGGTTTAGCGGCTGACCCGAGCGCTTACGCCTCGGGGTTTTATCAAAATGAAACTTAATCGGGATCGAACGCTAAGCCGAATGAGAAGTGCGGGAGTTCTAAAATGCGAAATCCGTTCGTAGTAGCGCAATTTATTGCGCGTTATCAAGAACGGCGTATAAATTCGCCTACTACAAACAAAGCGATACCGATAGCGATACCAATACCGACCCCGAAAAAGGCGGCAGTTTCGAAGGAACTTGGACAAAAGATAAAACAACAAAGGAGATACGAAAGATGGGCAATTACTACAGCGATTTGACTCCTGATTTCAAAATGCGTGAAATCAGGTTTAACAGCATCAAAGCATACTCATACGACAGGACGATAAAAGATGAATTGAAAAAAGAAACAGTCGGAAAGGATTCTTTGATGGAGATTTACGAGTGCATGCTGATGATCCGGGAATTTGAGGAGATGATATTGAAACTCAGGACCGGGGCTTACGAATGCATAAAAGATTATGAGTATAGAGGGCCTACGCATCTTTCGATAGGGCAGGAGGCGACTTCCGCCGGAGCCTGCTCAATTCTCAATATCAGCGATTACATAACATCCACGCACCGCGGACACGGCGATTCAATAGCGAAAGGATATTTTGCGATAAGACAAATGGATGACGATGTTTTGAGGGAGCGATGCCCCGAATGCAAGGATATGAAGGGCGGGGAGCTTCGTGAAGCGGTTATGGAGGATCACGTGTTCAGAACCATTGCCGAGCTTTTCGGAAAGGAATCAGGATACGGAAAGGGGCGCGGGGGCGGAATGCACATATTTGATTTCAGGGTGGGGCACCTCGGAGCAAACGCTATCGTAGGGGGAGGCGTTCCGATCGCCACCGGCGCGGCTATGACATGCAGAATTGACATAGACAAGAGCAAACCGCCGCGTATGCTGTGTTGTTTTGCCGGAGACGGAGCCTATGCCAACGGAGTAGTGCTTGAATCGCTGAATTGGGCATGCCAGGATCAGTTCACCAACCCGAAAATGACAAGCATAGTGAAAGGTCTGCCGATAGTCTATTGCGTGGTCAATAATCACTTCGGAATGACAGGGAGGGCTGACGGAGAAGTAACCGGCGTTGACTTTCTCGCCAGAAGGGGCGCCGGTTTTGACCTTGAGAATATGCATGCCGAGGTCGTCAACGGCATGGATGCTATGGCCGTCCGGGACGCCCTTCAAAGGGCGCGAAAAATCATAGAGGCAGGCAAAGGACCCGTCCTCCTTGAACTCAACACATACAGGTACTACGGGCACTCTCTCTCGGATCCGAGAAATGAATACCGCACAAAAGACGAGGAGGAAAAGTGGAAACAGGTTGACCCTGTGTTTGTGTTCAGAAAAAGACTCCTTGAGGAGGGCATTTTTTCGGGCAAAGAAATTGAAACGATTGAAAAACAAGTGGCGGAAAGAAACGCGAAGGCCGCAAGACGCGCCGTTGATTCTCCCGACCCCGATCCGGAAGACGTGATTAAATACATGTATACGGATTCATTTTCGGAAAAAGTTCCGAAACCGTATCAAAAACTTGATCCGAAAGGGCCTGAGCCGAAGGTGAAACGCGGCTCCGACGGCCAAATCAATTACCGCGACGCCATAAAAGAAGGAATAGTAGAGGAGATGAAACGCGACGCGAGAGTCGTTCTCTACGGCGAGGATGTGGCTGATTACGGCGGCGCATTCAAACTCACAAAGGGATTGTTAGAATATTTTGGAAGAGGACGTGTGTTTAATGCGCCTATCTCCGAGGCCTGCATCTGCGGAACCGGAGTCGGAATGGCTATGACAGGTTACCGCCCCATCGTCGAATTGATGTATATGGACTTCGCCCTGATGGCATCGGATCAGATTTCAAATCAGGCGGCGAAATGGCATTATATGACAGGCGGAAACGTGAAAGTTCCAATGGTGATAAGATGCAGTGTGGGAGGAGGGAAAGGCTACGGAGGACAGCATTCGCAGTCGCTCGAATCAATATTCTGCCACATACCGGGTACTTACGTGGCGTATCCTTCAAATCCGTATGATGCCAAAGGGCTTATAAAAACAGCGATAAGAGACGACAATCCTGTAATCTTTGTCGAGGGACAGTTGTTATACGGGATGAAAGGGGTTGTCCCCGAAGAGGAATATCTGATCCCTTTCGGCGAGGCGAAAATCGTCAGGGAAGGAACGGACATTAGCCTCATTGTCTGGGGTCCGGCCGTTCAGGATGCGATAAAAGCCGCGGAGAAGTTAGCTGCAGAAGGGCTGGACGTTGAAATAATAGATCCGAGGACGCTCGTTCCATTTGATTGGACGGCCGTGGAGGAATCGGTCAAAAAAACCGGAAAGGCGCTCGTCGTAAGCCAGTGCGTTGATATCGGGAGTTATACCGGAGAGATTGTTTCAGGCATAGTCGAAAGATGCTTCGATTATCTCGACGCGCCCGTCCTGAAACTCGGCGCGAAAAACGGAATCGCTCCGCAGGCTCATACACTCGAAAAAGCTTATTTGCCGAGCGTTGAAGACATGATTGCGGCGGCAAGGAGGCTCGTTTAAAACAGAAACGGAGAGACGCAGAAACGGAGAAACGGAGAGACGCAGAAACGGAGAGACGCAGAAACGGAGAAACGGAGAGACGCAGAAACGGAGAGACGCAG
>JAGVIF010000309.1 GCA_020056205.1 Lentisphaeria bacterium
ACAACAGTTTCAAAGGAGGAGCCAGAATTTCCAAATTCTTCGCTGCGGAGAGCGCTGAGTTTTATTTCTTTATTTCCGATTTTAAAACCCTGAACGCTGAACCTTGAACTCTTTCTTTATTATTTGATTATCAACATGTTATGAATTATTCATGTCGAATCCGTCACGGATTCAGGATTTTGATCAGGCTCTTATCGCGCCTGAAGCGAAGATGTCTGATATTTCGCCGGAGATTATATCTTCAGCTTTTACGGGTTGGAAGACGGCGCCGTATTTTACCGCCGTCTCTTTCCACAAGTCGAGGTGAGTAGAGATTCTCTCGGCGCAGGCATCTCTTTCCGTCTGGGCTATTTCAATATCGAGCCTGCCTCCCTTTTCGGAGTCGGACAAGGAAAATATTCCGCCGAGAGCCGGTTTGATTTCTTCCTGGCAGAGGACGCATATCATTATGAGGGCGCAGCCGTCTTTCATCAGGGAGTGTATTGTGTCTGACGGCGGGTCCTGCCAAAGGAAATCGCTTATTACAATTTTCAGTCCATGCCGCGGCAGAGGCTGGGGCGATGAAGACAATTCTTCGGCGAGTGTTTTTGTTCCATCTATTTTATCGGGGGCTTTTTCGGGAAAGAATCTTGATAACGGCCACAGGTTGCTCATTCCGTTGCCGAAAGTCCACCACGATACCGCGCATTCGCTGTTTATCGCTGATGACATGAATATTCCGGCGAGCGACACGGCCGCGTTCAATTTTATTTCCGAAGGAAGAAGCATTGAAGCTGAGACATCATTTATAACGGATACGGTAGGCTGAATTTCCTCCCTGTAGAGTTTAAGGACATATTTGTCGCTTCTCGCAAACGCTCTCCAGTCTATGCGTCTTATGTCGTCGCCGGGTTTGTATTCTCTATGATCCTGGAATTCCACCGAACTGCCGCTGTTTTTGCCGAATTTTCCGCCGCCTCCTATCCCCCTGACGGACTGCGGCAGGACGAGTTTCAGAGAATCTCCGGTTTCCCTGCCTTTCAAGAGAGAAGAATTTAAGGACGATACATTCATTTTTTATTGCCGGTGAAGATTATATGAATCAGCGACGCTATGCAGACTACGCCCCATATCATATAGAACGGATAGAGAGGCAGCTTCGGGTCTTTTTCGTTGAAGTAAATAAAGGTTGTGAATGGGCATAGAAGATAAGATATTGTCCCCTCGTCGTAATAGGCGAAAAAGAGGGCGAATAACGAGGGGACGAAGCAGCCCGCGAGCGATTTAAGAACGACATGAGCGGAGGGAAAGGCTAATGACATTATCGCATAACCTATTGAAGACCAAATAAAGACCATTGTTGAGGTTATAGTCAGGACGTAAGGCCAGTCGTCTCCGGCCGAATTCGCCAAAAAATCTATGCCCAAATATTCCCAAAATGACAGTATCAGAACCATAGTTGAGAGCCATAAATACAAATTGCTTCTCGAGCAATAGAGCATGAATTTTAAGGGTTTGAGGAGTTTGCCCCATCTGCCTTCCCAAAATCGCGCCACTCTTTCCTTTGAAAAGTTTGGTTTTTGGTGGACGAGCATTGACGCTATGAGCAGAATTGGATAGAAAAACACGTACAATGCGACGAGGGACACCTCCTTTAAATCTCCAATCAAAATGAAGAAAGGCGGAGCGATCACGGCTGAGAAGAGCGACATTGTCCTGATAGCGAAAGTCCTGTCGGAATTACTGTCGTCTATCAACGCCGACGATGACATGAAGAGGAGCAAAAACACGTAAAAATAAGCCAGGAAAAATGCGAAAATCGCAATTGCGCCGGTTCCCGCGAACAAGTCAAACACATTGCTGTAACCTTGACTGGCGAGGATGCCGAATATGGAAAAATTGAACAGTATGAGTCCGATATAGGCGAGATTAAGCATAGTGAAAAACGGAGTTGAAACTTTCAGGCTGGCTATCAGGATGCCGGCCTGGACCAGGAAAACGGCGTGTATGAAAGTCATTGCGATGCAGACAATTATGTCTATTGATGAAACGCCTCTCAAGAGATAGCATACCATCATGAACGGAGCGGAAAGGAAGACAAACAGGAGAGCCTGAATTATGGAAGACTGCAATTTGCCGGATATTATTTGCGAAGCTTTTACTCCTGTTATTCTGAAGAGTTCAAATTCGCCTTTAGCCCTTTCGGTTCTGAAGCGATTTGCCGAATAAACCGGAATGACCGCGCAGATGAAAAGCCACAGGACAAACAATATAAAGGAAAAAAGGTCTTTTCCGGCGCTATTGTCGGGAGTGATTCTTCCATAGTTTGACCAAAGCACGCCGCATATTATCGTCACCATGCAGATAAAAGAAGTGATTATTACTCCGCCCGCGAAGACGTGGCTTCTCAGGGATTGTCTTATCTCCCTTACCAGCAAGGGGTTTAAAATATCGCTAAATCTTTCAAGCCTTGTTGGGGCATCAGAGTTTTTCACTTGTTTTGGCCTCCGTTTTGGCTGGTTATCTTCATGAATATGTCTTCGAGCCCTTCCTCTCTCGATTTGAACTCCGAGACGGGGATTCCCTTTTCTATCAGCATTTTCAGAAAGTCCGGCAATTCCGTTTCATCTCCGAAAAAATCCACGTGCGTTTCCTGTCCGGCCGGGCGCGGATTGGCGGCTCCCGGCATTTCAAGCATGGCGCGCTCAATTTTTTCCTCTTCACATAAGGCCTTGATTGACAGCACTATGTGAGGTCTCAGTGTTTTTTTTATATCCTGTA
>JAGVIF010000215.1 GCA_020056205.1 Lentisphaeria bacterium
GGCGGCTCTGCATAGTTCAAGTATCAGTTCGGTCGCGCTGCCTGAAATATTTTTTTCAGGCGCTGAAACTAATGTTGCCCTTATGTTTAAATAATTGAACACAGCCCTTATGAAGGCGGTATTGTATTCTGCAAGCATTCTCCGCTCTTTCATAAGCAGGCTTTCCATTATCGGGAAGAATTCGTTGTAGAAAGGCGCTTTGCGATAGTTCAATTCAAGCGTTCGGATATGCGAACTCCTCCAATCTTTGGAGTTGTCTATTTCGGCGTCCTTTATCAACTGCCGATATCTGCCGGAATTTTTCACAGGAATGCATATCCATTTTGCGGAGCCGTCGGAAAACTTGATTTTGTTTCTGTTGTGATACTCTTTTTTTACGTATTGAACGTTGTCAACAATGACAAATTCGTCCACATACATGGCTTTTGCGAAAAAGCCTCCGTACGGATAAAGATTAGGCTGGTGGCCAGCGACGCATTTCATCCTTGTTTTTCCTCAAAAAATCGGTTATTCTGCGAACATCATCGTCCTTCATCGAGGGATATATCGGAACGGAAACAAGATTTTCGTCAGCCCATTTTGCGTTGGGATAATTTTTCCCGGACATTTTCAAGAGTTTAAAGACCGGCTTGTACACCGGTTTTTTTGCTTCAATTCCGTTTTTCCCAAACGTTTGAATCAGGGATTCGGCATTATTCTTGATCGGAACAACATTGAATCTGAAGAACATTTCGTTTTTAGGGAGGACTGTTTTTTTCCCGAGCGCCTCAATGTAAGTTGCCGCTATTTTTCTTCTCCTTCGCAGAAGAAATTTTATTTTCCTTAACTGACTCAATCCCAATGCGGCGTTCAAATCGGACATCATGAAATGAAGATGAGGAATCCATTCTTCAACCTTGTCATGAACTAAGATATTCATCGCTGTTTTGAAAAGCCGTTCATCATCTCCGGCTAAAACTCCGCCGTGTCCGGCCGCTATTATTTTAGTTCCGTAAAAAGACGAAAGAGAAAGTTTTCCCATGCTTCCGGCTTTTACTCCTTCGCCGGATATTCCGAGACACTGGGCGCAGTCCTCGATCAAATTCTCATGATTGATCCTGAAAAGCGGCGCGGCAACTCCAAAAAGATGCGCGGCGATGACAGCGTCGCAATCGGCGCGATTCGCAAAATCTACGTCCATCGCGAGCGTTTCTCTCGAAATATCAACAAGAACGGGACGCAGATTCAGGATTGCTATCGCATCAAGAATGGCCCCGCAAGTATATGCGGGGATTGCGATTTTCGCGGATTTTTTCAGATTAAGAATTTTAAGAGCCAGAACGATTGAGTCTGTCCCGCTTTGAAGCGGAATCGCCCATTTTCTTCCCAACAATGACGCAAGCCGATGTCCAAATGTTTTTACGATTTTTCCGCTCGTAACGTGGCCTCTCTTCAAGACGGCGAGCAGAGCTTTCTCGTCGGAGCCGTCAAAATAAGGGTTTGAGTGATTTATCATAAATAATTCAAATTTTAGATTTTTAAATCGCGCAATCATCCAATTATCGACACTCTGACACTTTGATACTCTGACACATTGACACTCTCAATCTTTCGAACTTTCGCATTCCCAAACTTTCGATTTCCATTAACCAATAACTAATAACCGATAACTATTATTGGATATTCCGTGTTGGATATTGGATATTCATAATTTTTTCTTGATTTTTTCAATTCCAGCTGTATACAATATAGCATGTCTGTTGACCAATGCGGCATTTTTTGAAAAAACATCAAGAGGACTTTGTTGAATGCTAAATGAAACTAATAATGATTTTGACGGCAAGATTCTAAACCTCGACCTTGCTGATTACTGGCTTGTCATCCAAAAAAGATTCGTCGGCATTTTGCTTGTATTCGCCCTTGTTCTCGTAATCTCGATTTACTTGACCGTGAGCCAGGAAAAGGTCTACGAAGCGGCAAGCAAGATAAAGATTGCGGCGAGACAGCCGATGGCCACTATAGAGGGAGCTCAGATCGTCTGGTATGGAGGCGGAGGGGCTGCGAGCATTCAGTCCGAAATCGAATTGATTTCAAACAAAGACGCCATATCCGATACGGTATATGAAATATTGGAAGAGCGGACGCGAAGCAAGCGTTTTGAGGAAAATTCAAAATACTTTACGGAAGACGAAGTTACGTACATGGAAAAACTGCGTTTTTCGAGCGAAGAGGAAATCCATATCTCCGGGCTTAACGGCTCGGCGATAAAGGCGAAGTTGAAAATAGATCCGATTGTCTCAAGCGACATAGTCTTAATTAGAGCCAGCGATAAGCACGAGGCCGTGGCGGAGGCGCTGGCGAACTTGTTTGCCATGGTGTATAAGGCTGATTTTTGGAAAAGCAAAACCCTTGACGCGGAAGAAACCAAGATATTCATAGAGGAACAATTGAACAACATCAAGCTCGAATTGGAAAACAACAAAAAGGAATTGGAAAAGACTTCCGAAGAGAATGTTTTTCTCGGCAATCCTGAAGTGTATAAGGACGAGCTTTCAAAACTTAAAATAGAGCAGAAACGTCTTTCAGAGGTTTATCAACCTGCGCATCCGAGAATGGAAAAACAAAAGAAGCTTATCGCGTCGGTAGAGTCGGAGCTTGCAAAGGTCCCGCGATCCAAGCAAGGATATGACGACAGGCTGGCGGAATGGGAGCTTAAACAGGATTTGCGCAAGACGCTCGGAGAATACTATTTGAAAGCCGAAATAGACTACAAGGCGAAAAAGGAGAAAACTAAAGACGAAATACAAATAATATCAAGGGCCGCGCCCGGTTCCGCCGTGAAAATAAAACCGCAGGAAGCGGTGACTATCGCCGCAGGGTGCATTCTGGGAATAATAATAGCCTTTGTATACGCCTTTGTGTGGGAGGGACTTGACACATCCATAGGCAAGATAGAAGATGTTGAGAAAATAACGAAACTTCCGGTCATAGCGCACATCCCGATGATAGGGGGCGACGGCCGAGAGCGCTCTTTTCTGGGTCCTCTTAAAATTTTATACAGATATACTTCCTCCCTCTTTGGCGGAAAAGACGATGCCGAGCCGATAAATATCTATCAAAAAACTCTTTTCAACTTCGGCCAACTCTCAATAGAGTCCGAATCATACAGGACGCTGAGAAACAATTTGCAATTTGCCATGGGAACTCACAAGGATAACGGGAACGTGATCTCCATAACCAGCACAAGCCCGAGGGAGGGTAAGACTCTTACTTCAACCAATCTTGCGATAGCGATGGCTCAACTCGGCAAGAGCACGCTTCTTCTTGAAGGCGACATGAGAAGACCAAAGATAAGCGAAATATTCAAGCTTCACGATATGAAGGGGTTGAGCGATGTTCTGATAGGCACGGTTTCCGCAGAGAGCGCGATCTGCACAAGCGCGGATTTACTCATGAGCGGGATAGACTGGGACAAATTTGTCGGAACGAGCGGGATAGACAACCTGCACGTTTTGCCGGCCGGAACCATCCCTCCAAATCCGAGCGAATTACTGTTGTCGAACGATTTTAGACAGCTCATAGAAAGCGTAAGGACAAAATATGATTTTGTAATTATTGATACCCCGCCGACTTTGCCCGTGTCGGACGCAGGCATAATAGGAACGGTTTCGGACGGGACTGTGCTTATCTATCAGTCTGACAAGACATCGAGACACCTGCTGTTGAGAGCAATAAAAATGCTTCTCAAAAACAAGGTTAAAATATTTGGCATAGTGATAAACCAGCTTGAATATGATGTGGTGATAAAATCAAGCCGCTATGGTTATGAATATTATTCCAAGTCATCCGCGTCCGAAGGCGGAAAAACTAGAGCCCTGTAACTCAAATATATTTGAGTTACAGGGCGCTACGACGGCATAAATAAAAAATATTGAGGTAAAAAACAATGCAAAACAAAGCGCAAATTTTGGTGGTTGACGATGATCCGCAAGTATTTAATCTCTTGTCTTTAGTGATGCAGAAAAAAGGCTTTTTGTGCGCCTGCGCGTCAACGGGCAAAGAGGCGTTGGCCAAAATAATGGGGTCCAATAGTATAAAACTTGTTCTTCTCGACATAGTTCTTCCCGATATTGACGGAGACAAACTGCTCGAAAAAATCTATTCCATTTCCCCGTCCCTCAACGTGATAATGATAACAGGCGGCTCTGATCTGGAAATAGCGAAGAAATGCCTCGAGATGGGGGCAAAAGATTACATAACTAAACCATTCGATTTAGAATATCTCGAAACAAGCGTTATTGCTGATATAGTTCCATTGTTTTGATGTCTACCGGAGAAGAAAAAAACAAAGAAATAGGGGGCTATAGGCTTATCAGGCTGATTGGCAGGGGCGGTTTTGGAGAAGTATATGAGGCGGAAGGAATAGAAAGAACCGACGGGAAAAAGGTCCTGAAATTATTTAGGGAAACGCCGTTCCTTTCCATGCAGAAAATAGAAAATATAATAAACAGCACGGTTGAAACATCCAAAACGTGTTCCGGCCTGAAAATGGTGGAGATATTGGATTCCGGCTACGATGGCGGGAGGGCTTTCCTCGTTATGGATTATTACGGCAAAGGTTCTCTTGACATTTATCTTTCCCTGAGAAAATTAGAAACCGGCTCAAAACTAAAATTGTTAATGACGATGTCCTCAACTCTTGCCGAAATACACAAAAGAGGGATCGTTCACGGCGATATTAAACCTTCAAATTTTTTAATCGGAGATGATGAGTTGCCGTATATAACAGATTTTTACTACAGCAAGAACAGTTCATCTTCGTCTCAAGGGTTCCCGCAGGGGACTCCTGAGTATATGTCTCCGGAACAGGCTCTCGGAAAACGCTGCACATTTCTATCCGATATTTACAGCTTTGGCGTTATGATGTATGTAGTCTTCACGGGGCAATCTCCGTTCCACGCGTCATCAGGGCTGAATGCTCTTATAAAAGACAAACTGAGAGGACATTTTCCCGAACCAAAATCGGTGGTTCAAAAACTTGACCCGGATATAAATCGGATTATACTAAAAGCAATGGCATCAAAAACCGAAGAAAGATTTCGCTCCATGAATGAATTGAGGGATGAAATAAAGAAAAACATAGAACATTCGCAATCAAAGACTTATGTTATGAGGCTATGGGATAAAA
>JAGVIF010000376.1 GCA_020056205.1 Lentisphaeria bacterium
TCCGTTCGTAGTAGCGCAATTTATTGCGCGTTATCAAGAACGGCGTATAAATTCGCCTACTACAAACAAAGCGATACCGATACCGACCCCGAAAAAGGCGGCAGTTTCGACGGGCAGGTTTATGGGAATGGCATCCTTGTGCCTGTTCTTGAACCATGATTCCTGTCGTTTTGCCAAGTTCCAAGTGGCGGATATGATTTCGGCCTTCATTTCGTCGCGGCTAATTTGTCCTGCTATATATTTAGCTATGATTTTGTATCCTATAGCCTGACGGGCTGTCGGGGAGTTAAGCAATCCTTTGCGGATTAAATTTTCAGCTTCTTCCACCCACTTTTCGGAAAGCATTTTTTCAGTTCTTTCTTTAATCCTCCTTTTCAAATCATTTCTTTCCCTTTTTATCACAAAGCATATCTTTTCTTTTCCTGGGTCACTTTTTGCCCATTTCGTTTTCAGGTCTTTCGGGGACTTGCCGGTCAGGAGGATTATTTCAGCGATTCTAAGCATCCTTCTGCGATTCGGATATGTTTGATGAAAGTCCTCCCCGCTTTTTTCTTTCAGGAAGAGGCAGAGGTTTTTGAAGCCTTCCTCGCCCGAAAACTTTTTGTCGAGTTCAAGAGAAATTGCTTTATCGGATGGAAGCGGATTAAGCCCGTCAATCAGCGCCTTTAGATACATTCCGCTGCCGCCGACGATAATCGGGAGTTTTCCGTTTTTGCGAATTTCGCAAACAGCCCTTTCAGCCAGTTCCTTGTATTTGAAGACGTTAAGAGGCTCGTGTATTTCAAGGATGTTTATGAGATGATGCTTTACTTTTTTCATCTCCTCCGGCGCGGGCTTGGCTGTCCCTATATCAAGCCCTCTATATGCCTGCATGGAATCGGCGCTTATGATTTCTCCGGAAAAACGTTCGGCAACATGGAGAGCCAACTCGCTCTTTCCGGATGCCGTCGGACCCATAATAAAAACTGACGGAAGGCTACGCTGACTTTGCATTTTTCCGGTCGTCAAGGAAGGAGTTTAGCAAGAAAAGCATGACGCTTATAGTTATCGCGCTATCCGCGATGTTGAACGCCGGCCAGCGGTTGTCGCCCACGTAAAAATCGAGAAAATCCACGACTGAGCCTCTGATTATTCTGTCAAATAAATTCCCTGTTATTCCTCCGGCAAGGAGCGAAAGGGCTATCTCATTGACTCTTTTTCCGGCGCATATTTTTTTGAAGGAGGCTATTATCACTATGAGCGCGATGAACGCGATTGCGGTGAGAAGTTCCGGGTAATTTGAAAAAATTCCCCAGGCGGCGCCTTTATTTTGAACAAGTACTATTCTGAAAAAACCCGGAATAATTGTTTGAACGTTATGCCCGAGCAGCCTCAGGATGGCCAGCTTTGAAATTTGATCAGCTATAAACACCAGCATTATGATGTTAGCCGGCGACATAAGATACGCCGCCGCCGTATTGCGAGAACTGTTTGGAACGGATGAATCCGCGTTCATCGTTCAATGCCTGAGTCTTCGGATAATTTTTCTCTTTCTGTTTTGCATTTGACACAGAATCTGGCGTAAGGCTTGACTTCGAGCCTTGCATCAGGAATTTTACAACCACATTCCTGGCATTTCCCAAATTCGCCGCCGGCAAGACGGTTAAGAGCCTCGTCAATCATTTCAATTTCTTCCATCTCGCCCGACATAATGTCAAGTTCCATGGCGTGAAGGAAATTGTCGCTGCCGTAGTCAGCCATGTGATTTGTCATGGCGCTTGAAGGTTCGCCCGTGGCGGCGCCCGAAAGCAGGGCGTCTTCGGAAAGCGTCTGCACCTGGTTTGAAAGCATATTTCTGGCTCTCATAAGCAAATCGTAGTATTTCTTCTTTCGTCCGGTAAAAGATTTTACGACTTCTTTGGATATGGGAACAACGAGTTTGAGGCGTTCTTTAACGGTTTTGCTTATCCCCGCCTTTTGAACAGGAGATATTTTTTGTCTGCCTTTTTTTGCGGCAACAAGGGATTTCGCCGTATTTGTTTTAGAAAGGGTTGCTTTAGCGGCTGGTTTTTTATTTTTTTTAATTGTTGACATCGTCGGCTTGACTTTTATTTTCTTCACCGGCGCCTTTTTGGATGCCGCGCTTTTAGTGATAGATTTTTTCTTGCTTTTTGTTGCCATTTTAATTCTTCCTTAATATTAATTCTCACACATTGTTTTCGCTTAACGGGCGGCAATATTATCATGCGCTTCAATAAAATCAAGTTGAAAAGCCAAAAAACAAGATTTAACCCGTATTATGATAGACCTCCATACTCACAGTTCCGCCTCCGACGGCTCTTATTCTCCTTCGGAAATCCTTGCGCTCGCGAAAAAAACTGGGCTGACGGCATTGGCTATTACGGATCATGACACCGTGTCGGGGCTTGAAGAATTTGAACAGGCATCAACAAAACTTCAATATGAAAATGCCGTTCAGGGCGTGGAGATGTCGGTAAAAATTCCAAACGCGTCCCTTCATATTTGCGGACTCTTCATTGACCGCAAAAACGCTGAACTGCTCGCCCTCCTTAAAAAAATAAGGGGAAAAAGGGATGAAAGGAATCTTGCTATTGCCGAAAAATTATTGGCGTTAGGATATAAAATAAGCGTTGACGATGTGCTTAAAATAGCAAAAGGAGAGTCTGTTGGAAGGCCCCATTTTGCGAAAGTCCTTGTCGCCAAGGGATATTTTAAAAATACTCAGGAAGCCTTTGACCGCGCCCTCAAAAGGGGAACCTGCGCCTACGTAGACAGGATGCTCCCCGCTCCCGAAGAAGCCATTTCGGCAATACATGGCGCAGGCGGACTCGTATTCTGGGCACATCCTTTTGGCAGAAAAAATTTTACAAAACCAAGATTTATAAGCCTGCTGCATGAATTGACGCAGATAGGGCTTGACGGAATAGAAGCGTATTACAGTACTTACGACAAGGAAACGGAAAAATATCTGTTGTCAGTGTCCGAAAAAGAGGGCATTCTTGTTTCCGGCGGAAGCGACTTTCACGGAACTAACATGGACGGAATACAAATAGGGACGGGAGATGGGAATATGGCAATACCCGACCGCATATTTCAAGAACTCAGAGATTCATGGCTTGGAAAGCGGCATTGGACAGCGGCGGAACCAGTTGTTTAATTAAAGCGGCCAGCTGCTGAAAGTTAAGAGGTTTGAGCAGGCACTCGCGGACTCCCCTCCCCTTGGCCTGTTCGAATGAAACTGTTTCGCTGTAGCCCGTACACAAAACGATTGGCAAGCCCGGCCGAATTTCCAGTACGCGTTCTATCAGTTCCATGCCTGTGATTCCCGGCATAACTTGGTCGGTGATGAGCAGGTCGAACTCCGTTGCTCGTTCGCGAAAGAGCTTCAGTGCCTTGACGCTGTCATTTTCAGTCTCCAGCGCAATGCCGTATTTAGGAAGCAGTCTTCCGGCCAGTTGGGTGATGGCAAATTCATCGTCCACCATCAGCGCCTTGATACTGCGCCGCGTGTCGGACAAGATTTCGCCTCCGGCGGGTTGGAACGCTGTCGCAGGTACTATTATATCCTTGCTGGGACTTTTCTGGTCAAGACAAGGGATATAGACGTGGAAAGTCGAACCCTTGCCCAGCTCGGACTCCACGGAAATCACCCCTTTGCAGTTTGAAATGATGCCATTAGTCACCGACAATCCCAATCCCGTGCCTTCACCCTCCTGTTTTTTCGTCGTGAAAAAAGGCTCGAAGATGCGCGGCAGCAGGTGTGGGGCAATTCCTGTGCCGGTATCGGAAATTGACAATCGTAAATAGTTGCCTGTCAACTGGGCATTTTGCAGTGACCAACCCATCAAGGGACCCTCATGATGTTCCAAGACGACTTGCAGAGCGCCTCCTTCCCGCATGGCATGATACGCATTGGTGCAGAGGTTCAGGACGACCCGATGGATATCTGTGGGATTGGCCATGACAAGATGATCGTCCCTAACTGTCAGGCGCATTTCGATTTCGATCGTGGAGGGCAGCGAGGAACGGAGCAGGCGGATGGCTTCCCTGATTGTCGGACCGAGGCACATTGGGTGACGCTCGGATGTCTGATGACGGCTGATAACGAGAATTTGCTTTACGATTTCGCGCGCGCGCTTGGCGCTTACACAGACTTGGTCTAACATGTCCGGTTGAATGGGTTCGCCCTGTGCCATCAACAATTTCATCATTTCCGTGTAGCCGAGGATGGGGGTTAAAATATTGTTCAAATCGTGCGCAATGCCGCCGGCAAGGGTTCCTATCGCCTCCATTTTCTGTGCCTGAACCATGCGAACTTCCGTGGCGAGATGCTGTTCTTCAAACATGTGCAGAATCACGTCCGTCAGCAGCACCGCCCTGTACTTCCCATTTTCTGTCAGGATTATTCCGTCAGGATTGGAGTTTTTCGCTGATGAACTCAATAACTCCTCCATACTGGTATTTGTCGGCAATATCAGGGAGGGCTTCAGAAAATCGGTAAGGGGTCGGTTTTTGATGAGTTCACGCCCGAATCGCGCGTAGGCATAATTCTTCAAATCGTATTCACGCACTACTCCAATAGGATGCCGCTCCGCATCCACCACCGGAAGAAATGGCCAGGAGGGATTGTTGCGTATCCGATCAAAAACATCGTGCATAGCCGCGGTGTGCGGAACAGCTTCGATCTCGGTCCAGCATTCGTCGAGTTTCATGTCGTTGCTCCCGGTTGTTAAAAGAATGGAAAAATCAGGTGAGGGTAACCTATTGGGTCAGTGTTCAGGAAAAGTTAAGGGAATATTAGAAATTCGTGAAGAATATTTACAAAGTGTCGAAAATGAGTCAAAGAATTTGTTTTTTTGCTTTCAGGACGAAAAAAGGTTTTTTGAGAAGTTCTTTTTCTATTTCGGCGAGGTCGCCTTTCAGTGACGCGAAATCTTGGTATCTCTGCTCAGGCTCGCGAGAAATCATTTTTTCGATGATTGGTATTAGTTTGGGACTGGGATGACTCAAGAATCCGGAGACGCTTTTTACTCCAACCGATTCTATGTGTTTTGCGAGCAGTTCGTTTATCTCGGTTTCAGTAAAATACGGCTTGCCGTTAAGCATATGAAAGAGAATCATTCCCAAACTGTATATCTCGCTGTATTGTCCTTCCGATTTGCCGAGTATCCTTTCCGGCGGGATACAATAAGGAGATCCCTCGATCTCGTCCGGTATATTCTCGTGTATTATCGCGTCTTTTGACGGGATGCAAAGCCCGTAGTCGCAAATCTTCAGATTTCCATTTTTTTCGAGGATTATGTTTTCCGGTTTGAGGTCTCTGTAAAGATAGCCCCTGGAGCATATATACTCTTCAACTACAATGATTTGATTGACGATGCTCAACGCCCGTTCTTCAGAAACACGCTTTTTTCGCTCTATGAAGTCGTCAAGCCTTTCTCCGTCAACAAAATCAAAAACAACATAAAATTCGTCTCCCTCTTTGCCGTATTCCACAAAATTTACTAAATTCCGGTGCGGTCCCACGATGGAGGCCGTCTCCGCCTCGCGCATAAGCTGTCTTTCCGTTTCATCGGTGTTTTTACAAGACCTCAGAGAAAGTTTCACCGCGTATTTTTTTCCCTCGTCATTTTCTTTGTGCGCCTTGAAAACGAAACCGATTCCGCCGCTCCCAAGCGGTTTGTAAAGGACGTATTCCTTGAGAAGCATAGGCGCGTAGAGAGAAATTCCGCAGGAAGGGCATGTCGTCACGCAGAGCTTTTTCGTAGTGTCCAGCCTTGCTGAACATTCAGGGCATAGAACGATATTATTTTTGATTTCCTTCAGATTCGGAACTTTTATTTCATCCATAGACAAGAACGCTCGCATAATTTTTCGCGGACAAATAACCTCGGCGTAAACATAGTCCCAACAATCGCTTTTTTCAATGTCATTATCTTTTTCTCCGTTGAAACTGCCGCGTGTTTCGGGGTTGAATGGCGCTAAGTTAAGGATTTCGAAAAAAGTAACTCGGGTCTATTTGACCCGATAGCCGCGGGTCAAATAGACCCGCGCTACCTCGAAATGCGCATTATAGAGAGCCAATTGCAAAAGTCAAAACCAGCGCCGATGAAGGAGATTGTGAAATTCAGACGAGCCACAAAACCGGAGGCATACCCAAGGCGGTATGTCGA
>JAGVIF010000406.1 GCA_020056205.1 Lentisphaeria bacterium
CTGGCACCGTTGACCCCAGCGTTATCAAAATGAAACCTAATCGGCATCGGAATCGGTATCGGTATTGAATGCATGCACTAAGCCAATTGAGAAGTTCTAAAGTGCGAAAGGTGAAAGGGAGTTGTTTTTATTCTGGCTCCTCCTTTGAAACTGTTGCCTTTTTCGGGGTCGGGGTCGAATGCCGCTAAGTTAAGGTGCAATTCGAAGTAGCGCGGGTCTATCTGACCCGCTATTATCGGGTCAAATAGACCCGAGTTACCCTGTGGCAACTGCCTTAACTTAGCGGCATTCTCACCTGCTGGCGGGTAAGAAAACCCGCCCTCCGTTATTTTCAAACTCCATTCTATTTCGAGACTGTCAGTAATTCCCGCAATTTTTCCCCATTCTCGTCTTGATTATCCTATCTCGCCGGATTATCTTTTGCGCATCATGAAAATCAGGGGAAGATATGAAAACCATATTGTTTGCGATTTTCGCAATGTCATTTTTTATAGCGAAGGCCGATTCTCCATTTGAATGGTCGGCGGCAAGCTCGGAGGGGCAGATCAGGGTTTCGGTTAAAGTTCCGGAAAATTACTACCTTTATTCGAATTTGACCAAAGTTTCCGTGATTGATTCGGCGGGGAATGCTCTTGTTCCCGTGAAGAGTCCGCCCGACAAAAAATATGTGAATGAATTTAAAGAGGAGCATCGCATATACGGTTCGGGCGCGCACGACTGGGTTTATGCGCCGGGCGCCAGTCCTCCGTTCAATGTGAGCATTAAATATCAGGGATGCAGTAAATCACCCTTTATGTGTTATCCGCCGTCGTCAAAAGGTTTTGAGCTTGAGGGCGGAATGATTCGCGAGGCCGTGAACGCCGTAGTGTCGGAAGGAAAAAAAATTGTTGAAATTCACGATGCGAAAATCGCGATAAAAGGCAAGACAAATTTTATCGAAAAACTCGTGGAAAAAGGCGGATGGCGGTTTTTCCTTGCCGCATTTCTCGGAGGAATTTTGAGCGTTTTGACCCCATGCGTTCTCCCCTTGATCCCCATTACAATGGCGATACTTGCCGGAAAAGACGGCGGCGGCGGCTCATCTTTCGGCAAGGCCTTATTTTATGTGGCGGGCATAATCCTGACGTTCACTGTTTTGGCGGCTCTCGCGGCATTCAGCGGCAGAACTTTCGGGGCGCAAATCCTCGGCAACAGCATCGTAATCACTATTTTTTCCCTGCTGTTTTTCTTTCTCTCCCTTTCAATGCTTGGACTTTACGAGCTCCAACTGCCGTCTTCCGTTCAGACAAAGTTGAGCGTAATCGGCGGCGATGGAAAAATCGGCGCCTTTTTGATGGGGCTTGCCGCCGGTTTTGTGGCCGTTCCATGCACAGGACCCGTTCTCGGAACCTTGCTTGCAGTGGCGGCTGTTTCCGGAAATCCTGTCTTCTCCGTCTCCCTGCTTTTCGCGTACGCATGCGGATTTGGCATGCCATTTCTTTTGCTCGGCTCAGGAATCGGCAAAGTTCCCAAGGGAGGTGCGTTTATGGATATCGTAAAGAGCGCGCTCGGCATCGCGATAATGACAATATCTTTTTACGCGTTGTCAATATCCGTAAAACCGTTTGATGAATTCCTCTCAACGGGATTAGGGTCCGCGAAAGTTATTTCCTTGGCTTGCGTCATACTTGGATTTATAGCCGGGGCGGTTCACGCCGACGGACACAGCCCTAAAATCGCGGTCAGATTTGCGAAAATCGCAGGCGCGGCGCTTGTGGCTTTTGGCATAGTCTGGAATTTGAAGAGCGAATTTCCAACAACAAAAGAAAATATTGACGGAATCCGATGGACGCATTCACTTGATGATGCTCTCAACGAGGCGAAAAAATCAGGGGGAGACAGGAAATATATTCTCCTTGACTTTGGCGCCGAATGGTGCGCGGCGTGCAAAGAAATGGATGCCGTCACGTTCACCGACAAAACAGTGATTGATGAAATTAACAGGAATTGGATTGCGGTCAAAATAGACGGAACTGTCAGCTCCGCCGGACTTGTCGCGCTGGAGCAAAAATATGCTGTTACAGGATACCCAGGATTTGTGGTTCTTGACTCAAAAGGAAACCAAAAAGGCAATTTCACAGGGTTTCATGCGCCGGGAGATTTTCTTGACAGGATAAAAATTCTCAAAGAGTAACGACAATGTTGTCAATAAGCCTTGTCGCGCCGAAAAATGCGGCAACGGCTATCAGGACTTTTTTCGTTTTTCCGTCAATGGGTTTAAGTATTTCAGCGTCAAGGATTTCAATATAGTCAACTTTTGCGCCGGACTGCGAAATTCGCAGTCTTATTTCCCCGGTGATTTCATTTGTCCGTTTTTCCCCTGCCACAAATTGCCTTGCCGCATTTTCGAGCGACTCAAATATGGTCGGCGCCTTTTTTCTTTCTTCCGGGGAGAGATATTTGTTTCTTGAACTCATTGCGAGGCCGTCGTTGTCGCGGACGGTCGGAGCTATAATAATTTTCACGGGAAAATTGAGGTCGTAAACCATTTTTTCAATTATTTTGGCCTGTTGATAGTCTTTTTGACCGAAGACTGCGATATCCGGAAGGACGATGTTGAAAAGTTTTGCCACCACCATGCAAACTCCGCGAAAATGACCCGGACGCGAGCGTCCGCAAAGCCCGGATGAAAGTTCGTCTTCAATGACCCATGTTGAATTTTGCAGGGGATAGATTTCGTCTTTGCCGGGAAAAAAAACAGCGTCAACTTTGTTTTCGGCACAGAGCGCATTGTCCTGTTCCGGCATCCTTGGATATTTTTGATAATCTTCGTTATTCGCCCCAAATTGAGCGGGGTTCACAAAATTTGAAACTATTAAGACATCGGACTTCGCTTTCGCCTCTTTCATCAGAGAGAAGTGTCCTTTGTGCAGGCATCCCATTGTAGGAACAAATCCTATTGTTTTGCCGTTGCGCTTCCCTTCCAACGAAAAAGCCCTGATGTCTTCTATCCTTTCAAAAATATTCACGTCACTTTGTCCTTATGACGAATTTTTTCTGCGGAGGTTTTATCTGCAGCGATTTTGAGCGGACCGATGGAGGAGGGGAAGGAGGAGGAGGAGGGGGCGGCGCGTTGATTTTTTTTGCGGGGGGTTGAAGCATTTTAAGGAAGACATCGTACGACTGAATCCTTTGTTCTCTCGCCGGTTCCGTCGTGGAGCGTATTATTCCCAGAGTTTCTTTTCCGGCCTTGCATGATTTGAGTGAGGCATCGCGATTGAACTGTCTCTCCTCCGACGGCGGAAGGCCGGAGAGCATATCGCATAATATCACGCCGAGAGAATATATGTCGGAAATAAAATCACCGCCGCTTTCATTTACAAGCTCAGGGGCTTCATATCTTGTCCACGCATTGAAGGCGTCATTTTTTTTGCAGAATTTTCTCTTCCAGTTTCTGATTCCATAATCGGCGAGAAGGGCATTTCCAATATCATTGAACATTATGTTTGAAGGGTTTATGGACAAATGCCCGGTTTGCGAGGTTTTTCCCGCAGAATGAAGGGCTTTCACCAGATAGAGGATTAATTCCAAAGCCTCTTTTTCGGAGTATTTTTTTTTTCTCAAAAGCCTGTCTTTTAATGTTCCTTCAGACAAATATGGCATTGAAATGAAACAATGACGCGGGAGAGCGCCGCAATCAAAATAAGAAAGGAAGGCGGGGTCTTCTACGGTTCCTATTTTTGACATTTCACGTTTGAGGGAGTCGAAGGTTTCCCCGATACTGTAATCTTGGATTGCCGTGAAAATCTTAAGAACGATTGTCCTGTCCACAGATTTTTGATAGGCGAGAAATGTTTTTGAAAACGGACCTTCGCCAAGATTTCTAATCACCCTGTATCCTTCAAATTCCGTGCCTTTGTCTATCTCGAAGCAGTCCTTGGGAATTGGATTGTTTTCTTCAGGCGAAAGATTTTTTCTGTTGATCTTGAGAGTATCATGAGCGTCTTTTTCATCGGCGGGCGCGCCTTCTTCTTCTTCTTCTTTATGTTCTTCCTGGCTTTTCACGCGCAGTTGGACAGGTTTCAAATCCGCATCAATAAATTTTTCCGGGTTGTTCACGCAATATATGAATTTGGCGTCTCCGATCCCGATAGTGGTTCCATCTTCAACGTGTTTTGGCGTTTGTCCAATATCGATGCCATTCAATGTCGTTCCGTTGCTTGAACCAAGGTCTTTTACGCGGGCGGTCATATCGGAGGAGATGCTTATCAGGCAGTGTTTTCTGCTGACTGAAGAATCGTTCATTATCCTTATGTCGTTTTCAGAGGTTCTTCCCACGGAAATCTCCGACGGGGCACCCATCTGGAAGGCTTCTTTTTCTTCGTCGGCTCTGTATATTAAGTATGGCATTTCCATGAATCCGTGGCGGATTCGACATAAATTATTTATAACATGTTGATAGCAAGACAAATAAACTCATTCTCGCATTTGCATCGCCGGGGATGCCTTCACGGAATCAGGATTTCTAAATTGAATTATTTGTCAAAACTTTTATACTCATCCATTTTCTTTTTGAGGTCTTCTTCGGCTTTTTGTTTGCGTTCTTTTTCTACGACAGCGGTAACATCCTCAACAATTTTTGGGTTCTCTTTTGTGAGAATAAAAGTTGAATACTCCGTCTTGTCCTGGTTCAATTTGAGAAACAGAGTTCCCTTGGTTATTTCGCCCGTCCAAGTGAGGGTAAGCTCTAAAGGGATTTCAGGCTCAACGGGAGTCGTTGTTTCTACTTCTTTTTTCGCTTCTTCCATTTTCTTTTTCGCTTCTTCTATTTCTTCGCCTTTTCCTTTCTTTTCTGCTTCTTCCATTTTCTTTTTCGCCTCTTCCATTTTCTTTTTCGCCTCTTCCATTTTCTTTTCTTCTTCCATTTTCTTTTTCACTGTTTCCGGGTCTTCCTCCGCTTTTTCACGTTCTTTCTGTTGGTCGGTTTTTCCGTACAGTTCTTCTATTCTGCGGGCTAAGAGTTCCATCGCCTGGATCGGGGCTATTCTGAACGTTACTACAGCCTTGTGGAAATAGCCGTGAAAAAAATGAAGCTCAACTTTATCGAGAGCACCCGAACTGAAAGTGAGACCCTCTATGTTCCCTTCAGGTTTCTTATTGGCAAGAACTTGGAAAAGGAGGTTGACATTATTGTGTTTCATCCCCCATATGGCCAACTCATATCCTTGGTCGGCGTCTATCCCTGCGTATTTCGCTTTTATCCTCATCTGCTCTTTTTCCGCCGCCTTTTTTACTTCCGCAATTTGTGCGGCGAGCGAACCCTGCGGCAACTTCTTGTCCCCGTTTTCAGACGGCAAAACGGACAGCGGGTCCATTATATCCGTAATTTGAACAGGCTTGGTAGTCGCAACTTGTCCTTCGCTTGCCATAGATTTGACAAGATTTGCGGTCAGCTCTTTTGGCGACATCCATTTACCGCCTGCCAATATATAGCCGGCTTCTTCGTTTTCGCGAATTATGCTTTCTTCGGTCTCTCTTAAAAGTTTGACGGAATATTCGGCCTTTCTTTTCCAAAAATCCTGGATTTTGCCGGTGATGAATTGCTCTTTTTTGAATTCCCTGAACTTGTCGTCAAACTTGACTCTATCTTCATCAGACAAGTCAAAGATAGCGACTACGTTTCCTCCTATGTTCACGCTGTGCTCCATGACCCCAAACCCAAAAAAATAGCCCTCAAGAGTGAAGCTCTTGCCGCCTTTTTCGTACGTGACTCCTACATAGTCATTCAACTTCGCCTTTACGAAACGTTTTTCGGCCTCGGCTTTGGCTTTCTGATCGAGGCTTTTCAGCTCGTCAGGAAATTTTATCGCAACCTTTCCCCGTACCGACTTGAAAAGTTCCTCTCTTGTAATGAGATTTGCTTTTGCCTCCGGTTCAAGCGGATAAAACTTGGAAATCTCCTTCATTATCGAGATCGGAAGAGC
>JAGVIF010000092.1 GCA_020056205.1 Lentisphaeria bacterium
CCCTTCGACAAGTTCGACGAGTTCGACTCCTTCGGCAAGCTCAGGGCAGGCAAGCTCACCGCGAACAGGCTCACTGCGGGCAAGCTCAGGGCAGGCGAAATACTCGAAATTATTTTTCACCTTTTTCCCTTTTTTGGCCACGAATTACACGAATGATTTTCTTATATTTAAAACTTTGGCGCTCTGACACTCTGACACTCTGACACTTCCTCAAATCCCACGCTGAAGCTGTGAACTCCAACTAATCACATAACTGAAGTTGTGAACTCCAACAAAATCAGTTTTAAGTGTTAGGTTTTAAGTTCTGTCTGACAGGTCTGACGTGTCTGACAATTCCGACCACTTCCGAACCTACGCGTTCCCGCACTCCTCAATCATTTTCTCACACAACGTTTTTTTTATTATCGTCCTTGCTGTCCTTTTCGTCCCTTATGTCCTTTATTTTCCAGTTTCACCCCGATAAAACTGCGAAAATCGCAGTTCATCGCTGAACAGTGAACCCTGAACGCTGAACCCTTTCTTCATTTAATATATCGGCCATTCCATCTTTTATCAACCGTGAAAACATACTGGATTATTTCGTTAATGAATCTATCTTAGTTTCCATGAAGAATATTGCCATCGTTATAACCAGGATGATTGAAGGAGGAGCCGCTAATATTGTCCGTCAAATAATTAAAGGCGGGCGCGGAAGATTTGAATTTACACTTTACACGGGGACGGAAGATTTGCCGGAAGGCGGGCTAAAAGATATAGAGAATGATGCGGATATAATAAAAATTTCTTCCATGCGCAGACAGGTGTCGCCGCATAACGATTTTCGTTCATTTCTGTTCCTATGCCGCGAATTTCGCAGAAAAAAGTTTGATGTCGTCCATACGCATACATCAAAGGCGGGTGTTATCGGAAGGCTTGCGGCCAGATGTGGCGGCATAGAAAATATAATCCATTCGACCCACGGAACAATATATTCGCAGGATGGCAAAATACACGGCGTTCCGAATTTAAATTTTTACAAAAGAATTTTACTTGGCGCTGATCGTTTTGCAGGGAGAAAGGCGGACTTCCTGACCGTCCTCAGCAGAAATGAATATGACATTTCGGCGGAGTTGTCCCTGTCGCCGCCTGAAAAGATACTCGTGATCCCGAATGGCATTGATTTGAATGTTTTTTCTTATGAGGCTATCGCCACATCGAGGAACGCATCAAGGCGGGAACTGGGGATAAAAGATGAAGAGTGTTTAATCCTGAATATCGGGCGGCTCGCCTCGGAAAAAGGGCATTCCGTGCTCATTGAGGCGTTCCGGCGGCTTGGCGACGGAGCGGGCATGTCCCAAAAAATCAGGCTCGGTATCGTCGGCGACGGCCCTTTAAAGGAATCACTTGAAAAAGCGAATGATGACTTGATCAGATCGGGAAAGCTTGTTTTCTACGGATATGACAAGGATGTCAGAAAATATCTTTCATCATCGGATATATTTACTCTGCCTTCGTTTTATGAAGGGTTCGGCATAGCCGTCCTTGAAGCGATGGCATCCGGAGTTCCGGTCATTGCTTCCAATGTCGGGGGAATTCCTGAAATCATCGAAGACGGCGTTCAGGGATTTCTCTTTGAAAGGGGCGACTCCGAAAAACTCGCCGGAGAACTTCAAAAACTTATAAAATCCCCTGAACTGAGAAAAAAAATGGGCGACAACGGGGTATTGCGCTCTAAAATGTTTGGAACTGACGCTATGTTAAAGAAATATTACGAATTATACGACAAATAAAATGCGCAAAAAAACCTTCTTAGTTTCGCTTTTTATTCTGCTAAGCGGCTTGGCGCCTTGCTGTGTCGAAGGAGCCAATGTAGTGCGGGAATACAGAAACTTCATCCAAGTGTCGCCGGAAAATCCTTACCTTCCGATTCTCATCCTGATAGGGTTTCTGATAGTTCTCGCCTCGATTTTCAAACCCAAGTTCGGGCTTGTCGTGATGCTCTTATTTATTTTGGTCTCAACCGACATGCAAGTTGACAAGAACGCCAATTCCGAACGCGGCGCCACCATAAGAATAGAGGATATAATACTGATTCTTGTTTCCTTTGGCTGGCTCATGGGGAGAGCCAGAACAAGATCACTTTCATTCATCAAAAATGTTCCGGTCAATAAGGGAATCATAGTGATGTCTCTGGCTATAATATTAGCGACATGCATCGGATATCTTCAGGGAACAGTCCCGTTGCAAAGGGGAATCCTTTTTTTGATGAAACGACTTGAGTATTTCTGGATATTCTTCATGGTTATTCACAGCGTTGATACTTATAATGAAATCCGCATAGCCGTTAAAATCCTCTTCATCGTTTCCGTTGCCGTGGCGTTCATCGGCATTTTTCAGTTTTTTTTGTATCCAATGTCTGAACTGACCGGAGGCGGCGCAACAGCCACAGCTGGTTTCGGAAGGGCAAATACGCTCGCCGACTTTTATCTCATAACCACGGGTTTGGCTCTCGGCGTGGTGATTTATCTGAAAGAGAAGAAAAAAGTTTTATATGCGCTGATAACAATGTCCGTCTTCATTTTCGCGATTGTGATGACAAAGTCGCGAGGCGCATACGTAAGCCTCCCTCCTCTTTTTTTCGCGGCATATCTTATCTCCAGAAAAACCAAAATACTGTTTTTCGCGGTAAGCCTCATCCTTGTTTTTATCCTTTATTTTGCGTTAACGTTTTTAAGCGGAGACACCGAGATACTTGTGAAAAGGCATCACGAAGACATAAAAGGCCAATTTATTTCCATAGGAAGCGTCGCCACTAAAGGGGCGGAGGCGGACTCGTCGTTTTATGCAAGATGGATAGCCTGGCGTGACATTACGCCCAAGATATTCGATTATCCGTTCTTCGGACACGGTGTCGGAGCGATGCGGCTCGGATATCTTGACAATCAGTATGTTCACGAGGCTTATGATTCGGGAATCATCGGTCTGATGGCGCTCCTTTATATGAATTTTGTGATTTTTATGGCTGTTTTGAGATTTTTTTTAATTACCGACGATCCTCTCAGCAAATCCTTGACATTGGGATTCGCCTCAGGACAGGTCGGAATGCTTGTTCACGGAATGTTAATGACAAATTTCTATACCATCCTCAACATGGAGGCGTTCTGGCTGATTCTCGCGCTCATAATGGCGCTCTATTATAATGAAATGCTGAAAAAAAAGGGATATTTCTCGAATCGAAAGATTATGAATATCCAATCGTAGTAGCGCAAGCCTCCGGACTTGCAGGCATTGGCGCCCAGAGTTCAGTGAATATTTTACCCGGGATCGAATGCCAAGCCAATTGAGAAGTTCGGGAGTGGTCGGAATTGTCAGACACGTCAGACCTGTCAGACAGAACTTAAAACCTAACACTTAAAACTGATTTTGTTGGAGTTCACAGCTTTAGCGTGTGTTTTAAAATCTAAAATCTTTTCGTGTGTTTCGTAGTTAAAAATCGAAAATTCTGGCTACTTTTCAATCAATTGCGATCCCGATTCCGATACCGACCCCGAAAAAGACAATAGTTTCAAAGGAGAATTACTCATAATTATGACACATAACACCAATAACTGCGATATAGCGTGGATTGAAACCGGCGGCGCGCGCTTCGGGGGGCAGATATACAACGAAAAAGCCCGCGAGATTCTTTCTGAAATCTGCCCGACTGAACTTCTTAGTATTCAGCCTATAATCCTCCGGCGGACGGGGATACTGAAGTACTTCGAGATAATTATCAAACTGTTGCGCCTCTCAGGTAAAAAAAACATTTGGATAAGAGATTTTTTTTCCGTGCTGACAATGGACTTGGACAGAACCGAAGGCAGAACTATCGCAATGATTCACCACGATGATTTTTCCGGCTACTCCCCGCATAAAAGACTCATCCTCGAAGCGCTCAGAAAAAGATTTCACGCAAATCTTCGGAAATGCGATGGAATTGTAACGGTATCCAAATTCTGGCGGAATTATTTTCTGGAGCGCGGTTTCAAAAATGTTCACACCGTTTATAATTGCTTTGACCTAAATGAATTCAATGCGCGGAAAAATGAAGTTGACGCGTTCAAAGAAAAATACGCTCTGACCGACAAGCCCATCGTATACATAGGCAACTGCCAGCGGGCAAAAGGCGTGGTCGAATCTTACGAGGCGCTGAAGGAACTTGATGTCCACCTTGTAAGTTCAGGTATCAAAATGGTTAAAATACCGGCTAAGAATTATATTTTCAGCCGTCAAGACTATATAAAACTGTTAAAGGCATCGTCCGTCGTCGTTACAATGTCAAAATTCGATGAAGGATGGTGCAGAACAGCCCACGAGGCAATCTTGTGCGGGACACCCGTCATCGGTTCAGGCAGAGGAGGAATGAGGGAACTCCTCGAAAACGGAGAACAAATAGTATGCGAAAATTTTGCCGATCTTAAAAAAAATGTGAAATATCTCCTCGACAATCCGGCAAAGACAAAGGAAATCGGAGCGAAAGGATTCGCTTTCGCGGCAGGTTTCAACATAGAAAAATTCAAAATGGAATGGCGCAAAGTAATGAGCCAATTGCAAAATCACTTTTTTCCTTAGCATCCGTATGCGAGATAACACGGATTCTTTTGCAAAAGACAATAGAAACGTACTGATTTTGCATTTTTCTTTTGTA
>JAGVIF010000429.1 GCA_020056205.1 Lentisphaeria bacterium
CATTGCGTATTCGCGCCTTGTCTTCGTCCGAAGACTTGCTTCTGTTGAACTGCCAGATGGTAAAAATGAATATTATCATTGCCGATATGAAGAGCAATGTTCCGTGCAGGACGACCACGCCTATGAATTTTCCGAGCCATATTGTTACCCTTGAGACAGGCTTTGCGCTCACCATGTGCATCTGGTAAGTCTCCAAGTCCTTGGAAAGGATAAAACAGCTGCTCCAAATTGTGGAAAGGGAAAGGATTAATCCGGCCATGCCAAGGCTGTATTTCAGCGAAATTCTTATCAAGCCCCATGCGGTGCCGTCGCTTACAACCGTATTAGGAATGATGAATATCACGGCGACAAGAATAAAAAAGAGGGCGTGAAAAACATATGACCTGAGGGTCGCCCTGCATGTGAGTTTGGCTATTGCCGCTAATGCTCTCATAGTCTATTAAAACCCTTTTCTTAACTACGAAACACACGAAAAACACGAAAAATTTTTAGATTTTAAAACCCACGCTAAAGTCGAAGATCCCGAGCCGCGGGGCCTCGGGTCGAATATCTCGTGTCCGCAGGAGCTTGGGGCTGTGAACTCCAACCCTATGATTATGACGGATGTGTAGTACAAGGGACATCTTATTTTTCATTTTTAAGAAGTTCGGAGAGTTTCCTATCGGCTTCGTTAAACTGAGAAGACAAGTCCTCCTTTGCCCCCCCGCCTTTCAAGTCTTCTCCCAAACCTGTTGTTTCTTTCTCTAATCCAAGATTTTTCAACTTCTCATCCGTCTTTTTCGCTTCGCCTTCCGTTGCGGAGCTTTCGTCTTTGTTTTTTTGCGCGGAAACTGCCGCTTCCGTTTTTTGCCGGCTTAATGCATCGAGAATGTTTTTATCGCTTCCCTCCGTCAGGTAATTGGCAATATTTCCACCGCCGCTTGCGCCAAATGTCTCGATGCTCTCGCTTCTCGCCTTTTGAACGACATCGAGGAAGAAATCCTCCAACGAGCGCTTAGGGTGGTCAACGGAAAAGCTGTCCCCGGTGAGATTTTCCCTGAGAATTTTCAAAAGCCTTTCAGTTTCTTTGGCTCCGAGTGACGGCATTGTTATTCTGCTCTCACCGGAAACTGTCAAAAGCTCGTCGAGCGTCCCGCATGCCCTTATCTTTCCGCCGTACAGTATTATCACCCTGTCGCAAATATCTTCGACATCGGCGAGCAGATGACTGCTCACTATTACGGTTTTGCCTCTTGACTTCAGAAACAAAATCAGATCTTTTATCTCCCTGCATCCGAGCGGGTCGAGCCCGGATGTCGGTTCGTCGAGTATAAGAAGATCCGGGTCGTTTATCATAGCTTGAGCGAGACCTATCCTGCGCTGCATCCCTTTGGAGAATTCGCCCACCTGCCTTTTTGCCGCATGGGTAAGTCCCACCATTTCAAGGAGTTGAGACGCCCTGTTTTTCCTTTCCGCCTGCGAGAGGCTGAAAAGCGCGCCAAAGAAATCGAGAGTTTCTTCCGCCGTCAGATATTTATAAAGATATGACTCCTCCGGAAGATAGCCGATTCTCTTTTTCGTCCTTACATCATCAGGCGAATGGTCAAAAACCGATATCTTCCCTATGCTCGGATAGAGAAGACCGAGAAGCATTTTTATAATGGTGGATTTTCCGGAGCCGTTCGGACCGAGCAAACCAAACACCTCGCCGTCTCTCACCTCAAAGTCTATGTCGTTGACGGCTTTTGCCTTGGCCCTGCCCCAGAAATCTTTGAATATCTTCGACAACGCCACTACCTTGACGACAGACTCTTTTTTCATATGCGATAGATTCCCAATTATTTAAATTTCGAGAAATATTGATCAATCTCAGGCTTTAATTCAACTCCAACTCGTTCAAAAATATTGATATTTGCGCATATTTTCAAGCTCAGACATGCTCAATTTTGTGTCAATTTCTCTCATTGTCTATCATCTCTGTAAAAATTGTCTTATAAACTGTGTCAATATCTGTCAGTAACCCAAATTCTAACCCCTTCTTGGCAATATGAATTTCTTCATCGGTCAAAGTTCTTCCGATTTTTTCCAATGATTCACTTTGCAAATCATCCAAAGTGATTGCGAAAACTAAATGTTCTTTGAGCCAATTGCAAAAGTCAAAACCAGCGCCGATGAAGGAGATTGTGAAATTCAGACGAGCCACAAAACCGGAGGCATACCCAAGGCGGTATGTCGA
>JAGVIF010000218.1 GCA_020056205.1 Lentisphaeria bacterium
CGATATTCATATCGCCCGTCAGTCGGATCGAAAAAATCCAATCCGCAATCTGGCTCGCCAAAAGTTGAATTTTCACCCTTATAGAGTATAACGCCCACTGTCATACTGTCTTACCGTTATACCGTTATGCCGTCATACCGTTCTACTGTTTAACAATTTCATTTTGTTATTTTTCTTTTTGTATGAGTTTCGGTAAAAGGACGGGGTTCGGTAAATATTTACGTTATTATTGACAGACTCTATTTACTACGAGGGTTTGGAGAAAACGTCAATAATGGTAGCGAAGATTGGCAATCTCAAGTGTTGTGTCATCAATAAATGTAATCTTCTCAAGACACCGGAGAAAACTTAAGACTCCGCATTAAGCAACTCCTCCATGCTCTTAATGATGCAATCCCCACGGTTAAGGGATTCGATGGAAGTAAGAAGCCGTTTGGCATTCTTCGGGCTACGCAGAAGATAGACAGTTTCAGCCCAGCCTTCATAGTCTTCCAGACTTATCATTACAATTGAATTCGCGAATAAAATAATGACGATTTTTAAACCGCCGCTTTTTCCGAGGGAACACCTTTTTTCTGTGTCATCAGTGAGACGATGATTATTGTGATGAAGCTGAGCGGGATAGAGATTATACCCGGTTGGCCAAAAGGTATCGGGGCCGATTCCGGGCTGAGGCCGTATTTGGGAAACATATCCGGGGATAAAAGAATAATGCCGAGGGAGGAAATTATACCCACCGTTATAGAGGCGACTATTCCTGCGGCCGTAGTTTTTTTCCAAAATAGAAGTGTCATTATAGCCGGAAGATTTGCCGAGGCGGCCACGGCGAACGCCCACCCGACGAGGAAAGAAACATTCATACCCTTGAAACTTATCCCGAGAATTATGGCGAGAAGCCCCACGGTAAACGCGGCAAGCTTCCCGGCAAGCACCTTGGTTTTGTCGCTCATATTCAAAGACATGTGCCTGTCAAGCAGGTCGTGCGCGACGGCGCCGGACGCGGCTACTATCAGGCCGCTCACCGTACCAAGAACAGTGGCAAAGGCTATGGCCGATATAATAGCGAAGAACCATTCGCCGAAAACCCTTGCCAGCAACGGCGCCGACATGTTGCTTGTCTCGGGATTTAGCGCCCCGTTGAGTGTTGCGCCAAGCCCGAGAAAGAGCGTCAAAATGTAAAAAGCGCCTATTGAGGCAATTGCCACTATCGTTGATTTTCTCGCGCAGGCCGCGCTTGGAACGGTGTAGTATCTGATAAGAATATGAGGAAGAGCCGCCGTCCCAAAAAAGAGGGCAAGCATCAGGCTGATGAAATTAAGTTTTTGAATCGGCGTGCCCTCGACCTTGAAACTCAACCCCGGCTTCATAAACTTGTTGCCCGGCGTCGGAATGCTGTAAAATACGGTGATCGAGTCCTTTCCGTCTTTAAATGAAGTTTCCGTCCAGCGGTTAATAATCGTTGTTTTACTGCTCAACTTTGACAGGAAGCCAAATGGGCTGACAGCTCCCGTTTCGCATTCTTTGCCGCTTTTTCCTTCGATGGAAGAGGCGTTTCCGACATAACGCAGAAAGTTTTCATTTGATTTAGGAGAGCCGTTGATGATGATGGCGGCATCGTCTTTTACAATTTTTGACTGTGTTTCCTGCAACGCGATGACACCGTTTTCCTTGATCGCGGCCTTCCACCAGTCTTCAATTTGCGCAAAAACTTTTCCGTCCTTCTCAATGAGGGTTATTCCGTCCGCATCGGCCATATTGCTTTCGCGCAAGACAAGGACTTTTTTCCCGCCGATTGTTTCGTAAGCATGATCTCTGCCGGCGATGATGATTTTTTCAGCATTCTTTTTTTCTCCGGAAAGGAGTTGTCCGGCGGCGATTGAACCCTTTTCACTGAGATGCAGCGAAAGTCCTTTGACAACATAGAAAAACCTGCCATCTTTGTCCGTTTCGAGCGGAACAGGGCGGGACAGCTTATAGAATCTCGCTTTCTCTTTCTTTGTTTTCTCGTCTTTGATTATTTGGACGCCGACAGTTTGTATTTTTTCTTCCGGCCCTGCCGCGATAAAAACATCATTCTCAATTTGTCCCGACAGCGTCTCATATTTATAAAATGGAAGTTTCTTCCCCTTTTCCATGGTCATTTCAGGTCTGTCCGTGAATCCCTTTGCGCATATAAAAATCGTAAGGATTAAGGAAAAAAAGATGAGCATGGCGCCTTTTAGGAATTGGACGTAGGTGGTGGAAGTCATTCCGGCTGTGGCCACTATGTATATCACTATTGCGCCCACCATTATCACTCCCCAGTGGTGTGGAATGCCGAGCAGGGGTTCAACAAGCACTCCGGCTCCGACCATCTGCGGAATCAGATAGCATACCGACACTATTAAAGTGCTTATTCCGGCGGCGAGCTGTATTCCTTTGCTGTTGAATTTCGCGTCGAGCGCGTCGGCAAATGTGTATTTCCCGAGCCGTTTCATGGGTTCGGCCACCACGAAGAGCGCCACAATCCAGCCGGCAAGATATCCTATTGAATAAAGGAAGCCGTCGTAACCGAGAAACGCTATCATTCCGCATATTCCGAGAAAGGACGCCGCGGAAAGATAATCGCCGGCAAACGCGATCCCGTTCACAAACCAGTGAATCTGTCCGCCGGCCGCGAAATATCCGGATACGGACTTCGTTTTTCTTCCCAGCCAGAATGAGAGTCCAAGAACAAACCCCACAAAACACAGGAATATGAAAATGGGCATAAGCTTTTTACTTTCTTAAGTTTATTTGTTTTTTTGATTCAATTCGAGTTCTTTTTTCGCGCATAGCGAATTATAAAATAACGCGAGAATCAGCGCGCCGACTATCAGCCCAAAGCCGTAGGCGACAGCCAAATTCAGCCCGGCGAATGTCGTCCTCTCCATAAGTTCCGGTTTTAGAACATTAATCGCAACAAACCCGGAATAAATCAATGTGTAAAACATGAACATTATAAACCCGATCTTTGTCTTGTATGACACGGCGTTGTCTATAGTCTTTTCCGTCTGAACCGAATGATGAAACATTTTCCTCCTCCTCAACTCGCTTTTTAGTTTTTTGATATTATCGGGCGGAAATTTATCACGCTAATAATTTTCTACAAATCCGAAAACTAAAATACAATCTTCTGAAAAACAAGTAATCCGACCAATTCTATCGCAATAATTTAGTGTATTTCGTCCATTTTTCTTGCCTTTTTTTACGTAGAAGGTATCTTACATCTTCTTACTTCCCAAGGTTAAAATGAGAATATTGTCAGCATATCTATACTCTCTTCGCATTCCTTTCAAAAATCCTTTTACGCACAGCCTCAGCAGAAGACTTTACTCGGATTCCATAGCGTTGAAACTGACATCTGACTGCGGAACGGTTGGATTTGGAGAAGCCGTGCCTCGTGAATATGTGACTGGCGAAAGTGTTTCTTCTTGTCTTGAACACATTCAAAACAGCCTTCTTCCGGCGTTGCGATACAAGGATCTCCCGGAACCAGGAGACCAAGGCCATAAACTCCTTGGAGAAATCAACAGCATCATCCCTGATGCGGAGACCGGTGGCGCAATTGCGTCAAACGCCTCAAGAACTGCCTTGGAACTTGCCTTGATAGACTGCATCATGAAACATGACGGGAAATCGTTAAGCTGCATATTGGACCCGATATCAGAATCAGTCACGTATTCCGCCGTCATCAGCGCTGAATCCATTAAACCCGTCAAAAAGACTGCAAAATACTGCCAGAACAACGGAATGAAAAACATAAAAATAAAAGCTGGATTCGGAGACGATTATGAGCGAATCTCCTCAGTCCGCGAAATAATGGGAGACGATGTCTCATTGAGGATAGACGCCAACGGCGCCTTCGACGTAAAGGGCGCGCTATACCTGACATCCAAGATTCACCATTTACGGATTGACAGCATCGAGCAACCTATTCCCCGTGGGGATGCCAAAGAACTGGCCAGAGTCAGGGAGAATTCTCCAATACCTGTCATGGTTGATGAATCTCTGATAACGATAAAAGACGCTGTTGATCTCATAGAGAAAAAGTCCTGCGATCTTTTCAACCTCCGAATCTCCAAGAACGGGGGACTCTTCCGCACTTTGCAACTTGCCGACATCGCCCGCCAGGCTGGCATCGGCATACAAATAGGCTGTCAGGTCGGCGAGACGGCAATACTGTCTGCCGCGGGAAGACATCTCAGTGCGCATCTGCCTGATTTACGGTTCGTAGAAGGTTCATACGGAGAGTTTCTGCTGCTTGAAGACATCTCTGAAGAACCGGTTAATTTCGGTTTTGCCGGAAAAGCTCCACTGCTTCGTGGAAATGGGTTAGGAATAGAAGTCCGCGAGGATATTCTGGAAAAATACGCTGTAAAAATCATTCCGATAAAGTTGGGATAAAACATGCCCATGCCGGTAAAATCATCTTTAAGCTCTGAAGGTCGCCGCCTACTTAGCATGCTTCAAAGGGACACCTGCCGTCCGGACGAGGTGCAAAAGCAATTACTCATGCGGATATTGAGGAAAAACAGTCATTCCGAATATGGAAGGAAGTACTCGTTCTCCGAAATATCCGATACTGCTGGCTTCAGGAAAAAGGCGCCATTGGTTGAATATTCCGATCTGGAACCTTATATAGACAAAATCAGGCACGGGAAACAGGGAATCCTGACAATCGAACCGGTTTCCATATTCGCTAGGACAAGCGGGACAACTGCGAAGCCGAAATATATTCCTGTCACGGCTTCCTTCCACAACAGAACCGTAATGCTTATGCGCCAATGGTTAAGCCGAGCCCACGCAGACCACCCGTCTTTTCTTGATAATGGATTCCTTATGATTACCGGAGCCGCAGTCGAGGGGCATCTTGCCTGTGGAATTCCCTACGGCAGCACATCCGGAATGATTTTTACAAATCTGCCTAAGGAAATAAGGAAGCAGTTTGCGATACCCTTATGTGTTACTGAAGTTAGCGACTATGATCTCCGCTACTATCTGATGGCCCGTATCTCTCTCGGGAAGCAAATATCATTCATAGTAACACCAAGCCCTCTTACACTTTTAAAAATAGCGGAAACCGTCATAGCCCATCAGGAGGAGATAATACGTTCGATTCACAATGGATGGCTGTCCGAAAAACTCCAGACTGCCGACGGATGCGCCAATGCCGGAATTCCACGCGCTATTGGCGTATCTCTCGCTCCGGACAAAAAACGCGCGCGCTTTCTGGGCAGAATTCTCGAGCGGGATGGGGAACTCCTTCCTTGCAGATGCTGGCCCGAGCTTGCTCTTATAGGATGCTGGCTCGGCGGAAGTGTTGGATTTCATGCAGATGCCCTTGACAGATATTATGGAAAAACTCCGAAGCGTGACATCGGGTACATGGCAAGCGAGGGATCTTTCAATCTTCCTTGCCAGGACTCCATCCCATCAGGCATACTCGCCATCAGAAACAATTATTATGAATTCATACCTGAGGAGCAGTCGGATTCAAACAACCCCGATATCCTCTCAGCCGGTGAGATAAAAGAAGGCTCCTGCTACAAGATCATCCTGACAAACGAGTCAGGCCTTTACCGATATGACATAAATGACATTGTGAAGGTTGATGGTTTCCGGAGCAGGACGCCTCTTATCTCGTTTGTACGCAAAGACGGTTCCTTCCTCAACATTGCCGGAGAGAAATTACACATAAACCATTTTTTGACCGCTGTCAAGGCGCTCAAATTGGATTTTTTAATCGATATCCATCAGTTCCGCGCTGTCCCAGACAATAGGAAGCTCCGCTATGAATTGCTTCTAAGCATAAGGACACGCGTCAATTCTGTCTTCATAAGGGAGACTCTCCGCCCAGCCATCGACGCGCTGTTGCGGAGATGCAATATGGAATATGATGCCAAAAGGATGTCTGGGAGGCTAAACGCCCCTCGCATCCATATTATGAAGCCGTCTTGGGAGAAAAACGCGCGTAAATCTCGTATCTTAGATGGACGGCGCGACATCCAGCACAAATGGCTTTATCTCTCAGAGAAATTCGTGGAAACCGACATACCTCATATAAAATACACGATAGATTAAGGGGGCTTTTCTTATTATCAAAAAACTTTTACAAGGCATGACCGTCTCCCTAATTGTCGTAATCCTTCCTTGCGCGGGAAATCCGGCCTTTCTGAGAACTCCACAGGCATGGATACTTGTGGCAACAGGAATCTTGGCATCTCTCTTCCAACCTGCATATAATCCATTTGAAAAGTCTCCGGACAGCAGAGACAGGGGTACGGCCAATCAAATCATATGGTCCGTTTATTTGACGCAACTTGCGGTAATCCTTGAGGCATCATATGTCCGATATCCGGACAGTGTTTCATGGAACACAACGACAAGCATTGCTCTTGTCCTTATCATCGCCGGACTTTTCATACGCACATGGGCAGTCTATACGCTGGGCAAATTCTTCACTTGGCATATTGTGACTCGGGCTGATCAGACAATCATAACGACAGGACCGTATGCGTACATCCGCCATCCAGGTTATTCCGGGGCGTTCCTGACATACGCGAGCGCCGCCATTTTTCTCCATTCATGGTATATGTTTGTACCATCGGCCATCATATTGTGGCTCGCTTTTGTTCGCCGGATCAGGCACGAGGAGGATGAACTGAAACAAAAACTCGGGGAGCCTTACGTAAATTACTGTTTGAAGGTGAAGAGGTTAATCCCGGGTGTCTGGTGAATCACTAGGCGGTATCATGAGCCGTTTGCATGTGGTTTGCCGCCGAATGGTTGAATTTTGAAGGCTGATAATAAACCTGAGCCCCGTCCCCGACATCTATTATCTGGAACGATCTTGTCGTCTGCACATAGAGATGCTCCCCGTCTGACGAAGGGGAAATTGTTCCAACAAAACATTTTTCCTGATTCATGTTCCTTATCTCGAACTTCCTTAACAAACACATATTTTCGGCGTCCGCCACATATATGAGATTCGGGAATCCCATTGCGGCAAGAAGTTTCCTCCCCCGATGCATGAAGACATGAAAATTTGTAAGGCGGAACATACCGGGATCGGTAAATTCCCCCAATTCAACAGGGCCATCGGCAGTCAACCCGTATTTGAAGACTGAAGCCGGTCCGTTGAACTTCAGGGAATATGTCGCATACCTGAGAAGAGCCACGATTGACGTGGGAATGAATTTAAAATTATGATTGGAGAAATAAATCACATCGGTATCCACGGGATCAAACTGGGCATGCGCGGCTACAATGAATTTCGACAATATCCAATGCCTTTTGTTCTCCATATCCACAATGAGCACTTTTGAAGGAATAGTGTTTCCGTCGCTGTCCTGAAACATCCCCAGCTCACAGGCGACACAGTATTTTTCGCTCTTGTTCACCATGATATCATGCATGTAGTCCGAGAGTTTCCCGTTCCATATTTCCTGGCAATCATCTCCCGACAGATTGCGCCTGAGTATGCGGAATTCCACATCGCGGTGCGGATCACAAAGCTTTCCGAGTGATTCTGGCAGGGAATAGATCATCTGGTATATGTCCCTTGTCCTATGGCAATACCATTGCTGGGAGCCGTAGATCATATCATCGCCCACATCATCATGCCTGACATACTCAACGGTTCTCCTCTTGCAGTCAACAAGGATGTAGCCCACGTAGGCCCAAAGATTGACAAGAAATTTTCCGTCTCCAATTGACGTTACCGCGTGTGGAACTGTCATAAGCATGATCTGCTCCGGGAAGGAAAACCCGTAATGGAATTTTTCAACAAGTATTTTCGCCCTTGAAACAAGCGTATCTTTCCTTTTCAATGCTTTCATGAAGATGGGTATTCCAGGCTTGATTATATGAAGATGCCCTATCTCAACCAGAAGGCATTTACGTTCCTTGAAATTATAAAAATAGTAGGCATGCTCGCCGTATCTCAGAAGCCATGTCCCTTTCACCGTCGGCACAATCACGGCATCGTCTGCCAGGCCATCCGCGCCAAAGAGACGGAATTCCGTGAATTTCGCATTTATCGGATAATGCATCATGTTGGAATCAGGACTTCTAAATTCATACGCCTATGGTTTTATGAGCCAGTTGCAAAAGTCATAAACCGCGCCGTTGCAGATGCCATCGGAGGGC
>JAGVIF010000355.1 GCA_020056205.1 Lentisphaeria bacterium
AGATAGACCCGAGTTCCCCTGTGGCAACTGCCTTAACTAACTTAGCGCCATTCGGGTCGGGGTCGGTATCGCTATTGGGATCGCGATTGATTGAAAAGCAACCAGAATTCGGGAGTCAGGATTCAGGACGAACTGCGATTTTCGCAGTTTTATCAATAAGAAACTTAATCGGCGTTGGAATCGAAAAAATCCGTGGAAATCGATCCCGATTCCGATGCCGACCCCGAAAAAGGCAACAGTTTCGAAGGAGGATTTCCAAATTCTTCGCCGCAGCGACACAGAGACATAAGGGACACAAAGGACGCAAGGGACACACTATTTTTTGATTTGGAGATTTGGTGATATAGAGATTTTCAAAGGGTTCAGCGTTCATGGTTCATGGTTCAGCGTTTCCAATTTCCGATTTAAAAACTTTCGCATTTTCGCACTCCCGAACTATTGAGCCGAAACGACTTTTCCGACTATATCTTTGTCAAAAAAATTTATTGACATTCCGGCGTCAACAATAACTGTCTGCGCGTTTATTCCGGAAGCTCTTGGGCTCAGCAGGAATGCCGCTACATTCGCCGCCTCCTCCGTTTTCAAGGCCTCTTTTCTGAGAGTTGCTTTTTCCGCGAAAAGATAAGGCTCTACGTATCCCGGAATTCCTGCCGACGCGGAAGTTTTCAGGAGAGACGCTCCGACCCCGTTGACCCTTATCCGTGAAAAATCGCTGAGTGATTTCGCAAGGAAACATATGCTTGAATCAAGGGCCGCCTTGACCGGCGCCATATAGCCGTAATTTTCCGCCGCCATCCTTGTTGTTGAAATTGAAATTGTTAGCATTGCCCCGTCTCTTTCGAGGATATGCCCGTAGAGATCGGCTATCTTGATGAATGACCAGCATGAGACATCTATGGACTGCAGAAAATCTTTCTTTGTCGTTTTGTGAAAAGGCTTGGCGCCGTCTGCGAAATTCGCAAAAGCGACCGAATGGGCTATTCCGTAAATCCGGCCGAAATCGCTTTTAATTTTCCGCGATTCCTCCTCCATTGACTTTTCATCCGAAAGGTCGCAGACATAGACTGGAGAATCCGGAAAAAGCTTGCGGACAGTGTCGGCTTGTTCCTGAAACTGAACTGATGCGATGATTTCAGCTCCGTTGTCCAGCAATATCTTCGCTATGTGATAAGCCACACTTTTGCGGTTTGATATTCCGAAGACGAGAATCTTTTTCTTTTCCAATTGCAAGAACGATTCCGGCATAAATTCTCCTGTTTTATTGCGGTTCAACCACGGCGAACGTCATAAGAGTTCTGGATATAAGCCGTTCGCCTATAAATATTTTCCCTTCTCCTCTGCCGAATTTTGAACTGCCCTCGAGGACTTCAACTTCGATCCTGAGCTGGTCGCCAGGATATGCCGGCTCAAAGCACTCAGCCTCATCAATTGCCATGAAGTAAACGATTTTTCCTTTGTTGGCGGGCCTGCTCAATATCAAAACGCATCCGGCCTGGGCCGCTATCTCGGCCATAAACGGAACGGGCGCTATCGCGCGCGAGTTGGGGCATTTTCCGATAAAAGGGTCCGTATGCCCTATATTTTTTATGGCTGTAAGATGTGAGCCTTCCATCCGTTTTACATAATCAATGAAGAGAAAAGGAAAGCGATGCGGAATCACTTCCATTACCTGATTCACGTCCATGTGAATGTCCGCAGTTTTGTCATATGAATTTGGAGGCGCCGGTTCTTCGGCTGTCCTTTCAAGCGGAAAAATTCCCATAGTAATTTCGGCTTGGCTGACGAGTCCCGAAGCGGTTTTGACGGTGAGAGATGTCTCCGCTTCGCCGTTTGACACGTTTTTGACTTCAAGATCAATTAGAAGCCTGTCGCCGGGAAGAGCCGGCTTCCTGAATTTCACCTTGCGGAGTTTTTTCGCGAGGATCAATCCATCACCCTTCGGCGCAAGTATGTCTTTGACTGCGAATTCCGCAAGCTGTTCCATCGCTTCGACATGCATCACGCCAGGATATATCGGATGTTTTGGGAAGTGTCCCTGAAAAACCGGGTCGTTGAATGAGATGTTTTTTACGGCCTTCCATGTGCTGGCGGAAAGTTGTGAAACCGAATCCAACAGGATGAGAGGCTGACGGCGTTTAAGTTTCTCCATTATTTCTCTGTGAGAGAAGTTTTTCATTATTTAAGCGCTCCTTTTTGTTCAAGCATTTTTTTTGCTAAAATGACATTTGTGGGGTGGCCCGGTTTTACCGCTATGACATGGGCCTTCACTCTTTGTCCGGTTAGAAAAAGGTCTCCGATTATATCAAGAACCTTATGGCGGACAAGCTCATTTTGAAAACGGAGTTCCTCCTTGCATATTATCGCTCCGTTGTGTATGACGGCGGAGTTGTCAAGGCTTCCCCCTTTTACCAAGCCCATCGCGATTAACTGCTCCAGTTCCTTGTAGAAGCAAAAGGTCCTCGCCGGAGCTATCTGAGAGGCGAAAAAATCCGGACTTATCGTTTCGGAAAAATATTGAGAATCCAAGGGGGTTGCCCCGTAAGAAATTGTGCAGGTGATTTTAAGGGCGTCGCATGGCTCCAATCTTATCTTTGTGATGCCTTCTTCCACTGTTATCGGGGCTGACGCCGTCCATATGCCGGCGTCGGCGTCCTGAATTAAAGAACCGGCGTCCTGAATCATCTTTACATAAGGGATGGAACTGCCGTCGGCTATAGGCGGTTCGGGTCCGTCCATCTCGATTATGGCATTGTCTATTTCGGCGGCATGCAGGGCGGCAAGGACATGTTCAACCGTATATACTTTTGCTGATCCGGCGGCAATAGTCGTGCCTCTTCTCACATCAACAACGTTGTCGGCAAAAGCCCTGACTTCAGGTTTTCCATGCAGATCAATTCTTCTGAATATGATCCCTGAATCAATCGGGGCAGGGCTCATTTTAAGGTGAGCTCTCGCGCCTGTATGCAAAGCTATTCCTGAAAAACCCGCCTCTCCGGCAAGAGTTTTCTGTTTTTCTGACATAATATCTCCGAAAAAAATTAGCATAATAAACAATGGAAAATAGAGTTATCAAATCAAAGGAGAGGAGTTTTAGCGAATTTTGAAAGATAAAATTAAAATAATAATGATAATCGGGCCTACCGCCAGCGGCAAGACAAGGCTTGGAGTTCAAATAGCGTCGCGTTTTTCTGGCGAAATAATAAGCGTTGACTCAAGGCAAGTCTATAAAGGGATGGATATCGGAACCGGAAAAGACATCAAAGAATATGGCCAAGTTCCTTATCATCTGATAGATATAGCCGAGCCGGCCGAGACCTATAATTTGAACAGATTCAGGAACGACGCGATAGCGGCGATCTCCGATGTTGCCGACAGGGGAAAAGTTCCGGTACTCGTTGGAGGGTCTCCGCTATACATAGATTCGCTCCTGTCTCAATACTCCCTTCCGGGACGGGGACCTGACCAAAATATGCGCGCGAATTTCGCAAATATGACTAATATCGAGCTCACCGGAATCCTTGGGAAAAAATTGAGTGTAGACGAACTCAACAACAGGAACAGACTGCTCAGAACGCTCGAAATAAAAATGAATGAGGATAATGTGGCGCCGGATTTTCCGTTTATCCCCGAATGGCTGATAATAGGGACATTGTTTGACAGGGCGGAAGTGCGCCGGAGAATAGCGAAACGTTTGAGAGAAAGGCTCGACGCCGGAATGCTTAACGAGGTCGCTGAACTTCATAAAAAGGGATTGTCGTGGGAAAAACTTGAATACTTCGGGCTTGAATACAAATACGCGGCGCTGAATCTTCAGGGGCGGATTTCAGATTCCGAGATGGAATCCGTCTTGTTCGTGAAAATCCGGCAGTTTGCCAGGAGGCAGGATACCTGGTTCAGAAAAATAGAGAGAGAAGGACATAAAATATATTGGATAAAAGAAGGCAGTTTTCGGGAGTCGGAGAAACTTAGTTCCGCCTTCCTATCCGGAGAAAATATTCCCGACCCGCAAATAAAACTCTCACAAATATTTTACGGAAAAAAAACTTCCTGAAGATAAAAACTGTTTGCGTTTGGCAAAAGAGAATCTATGTTTATCCTCAAATAACTTGACTTTATGACTGAAAAAGAAAAAAAGACTATTTTCGTTGTTGATGACGACGAAATGCTGAGAGCCTTCTACGCCAGAGTCCTCAATATGGAAGGATTCAATGTGGTTTGCGCCGAAAACGGAGACGACGCAATAGAAGTAATGCAAAGAGAAGGCTTTGATATGTCTATGGCAATAGTTGACCTGCTTATGCCCTACAGGACCGGATGGGAATTGATAGAACATATAAGAAAAAGTTCCAAATATTCAACCGTGCCCATTGTCGCCATAACAGGTCTGTCATCATCAACCAAAGAACTTGCAAAAATTGAAGAACAATGCTTCACAATATTGAACAAAGGCGAATTTGACCTCGAAAACTTTAAGAAAACAATAAGAGAGGCAATCGCGGCCAATGCCTGAAAAGATATCAATGTATCCGCAAAAGCCATCAGCCCTCATTATCGTTGACATGCAGGAAAGACTTGTCGCCGCTATGCAAAAAGATGAAATATCGGCGACGATTAAGAAATGCGAAATCCTTCTCTCATCATGCGCGATTCTCGGAGTCCCCGCGATATTCACCGAACAATATCCTAAAGGGCTTGGATGCACCGTGCCTGAACTGAAAAAATACCTGCCATCATCCGGTTTGTTGTGCGAAAAAAGCGCGTTTTCATGTTTCGGCTCTCAGGAATTCGCAGGAAAAATCAGGGAGATGAAACTCTCTTCAATCATAATAACGGGAATAGAAACTCATGTTTGCGTCCAACAAACCGCTTTCGATGCCTTATCAGAGGGACTGTCCGTCTTCATCCCCTATGACGCTGTCTCTTCCAGAAAAGACAATGATAAACAATGCGCTTTGCGCCTGATGTCGTCCGCCGGCATAACCGTAACAGGCGCAGAATCGCTGCTCTTTTCCCTCCTCAAAGATTCCGCTCATCCTCATTTCAGGGAAATATCGAAACTTCTAAAATAATTTTCATTTCTTCCTCTTGACTTTTTTATTTGAGAAGTTAGTCTTTGTCCCTTCTTAGTGTCTTTGTTTTAAACTTCATGTCCCCATCGTCTAGAGGCCTAGGACACCAGGTTTTCATCCTGGTAACCGGGGTTCGAATCCCCGTGGGGACGCTTCCGTTTCTCCCATCACTATTCTCCTTTGAAACTGCCGTTTTTTCGGGTCGGTATCGGTATTGATTTCAGATTTCCAATTTCAGATTTTAGATTTTTAACAACCCTTTCGACGAGTTCGACTCCTTCGGCAAGCTCAGGGCAGGCAAGCTCACCGCGAACAGGCTCACTGCGGGCAAGCTCAGGACAGGCGAAATACACGAAATTATTTTTCACCTTTTTCCCTTTTTTTGCCACGAATTACA
>JAGVIF010000292.1 GCA_020056205.1 Lentisphaeria bacterium
CCTTTCGCACTTTAGAACTTCCGCATTTTAGAACTTTAGAACTTCTCAATCGTTTTCTTCATTCGATGTTGGATGTTGAATGTTCGACGTTCATTTTCCTTTTCTCCTTTGAAACTGCTGTCGGAGTTCACAGTCCCGAGTTCCTACAGACCCGGGATCTTCGACTTTAGCGTGTCTCTTTCTTGGCAGTTTCTTATTGATAAAACTGCGAAAATCGCAGTTCATCGCTGACTCCTGAATCCTGACTTCTTTTTTCAACAGCTTCCATTTAGACTTGATTATTTTGCCACGAAATGTAGATTCCGCATGTAAATATTCACTGAAGGACATAGGTTCGGTGAATATTTACTAATGCATGGCAATTTTTAAGCGCCAATGTAGCTCAGTTGGTAGAGCAGCTCATTCGTAATGAGCAGGTCATCGGTTCAAATCCGATCATTGGCTCCACTAAATTATCAACAATAGTATACGCATGTCTGACATAAAATTCGTTCAGTCTGTTGAAAAAATCCTGAAAGAGGATTCAAGGTTTTCCCCGGAGGCCTACGATTTCGTCGCGAAAACAGTATCTTTCACCGTTCAAGCGCTCGAAAAGAAGGAAAGGCAAAAAAGGCACATCACAGGGAGGGAACTCATCAATGGGCTGCTTGTTCTCTCCTCCAGCGAATACGGACCCCTCGCCTACGAGGTGCTCAGTGGATGGGGAATCGAAAAAGACAGGGATCTCGGAGAGATAGTGTTTAACATGATAAAACACCAACTTCTCTCAAAAAACGAAAACGACAATCTTAGCGACTTCGACGCGGGAATAGATTTAAAAAAAGAAATTTCAAATCACTTCTCAGCACCAGAACCCCAAAAACATCCGGACATAATCATAGAATGAAACTCGAACTCGGAAAAATCGAATCACTGCGCTTAGATAACGGACTGGGAATATTCTCGTCCGCAAATAAAACCGCGCCGACAGTCAGCGTGCAGGCGTGGGTGGCTACGGGCAGTCTTCACGAAGAAAAAATGACAGGCTCCGGCATCTCTCACTTCCTTGAACACATGGTATTTCAAGGAACAAAAAAATTCTCAAGAGAACAAATTGTCTCTTCTATAGACAGCGCGGGCGGAAAGATCAACGCATATACCTCATACTGCAGCACTGTTTTCCTCGCTGACGCCTCATCATCATTCTTCGGACCGACGGCCGACATAATATCAGACCTTGTGATGAACCCGGTATTCCCAGAAGCCGAGTTTAAAAAAGAAAAAGATGTCATATCCAGAGAAAGAGCGATGCGCTCGGACGACCCAGACTGCGTCCTTTCCGAAAAATTTATGAGAACAATGTTCACCGTCAACCCGCTAAGACATCCGATAATCGGATACGACAATATGATTCTCGCGGTGACAAGAGAACAGATGCTTGCCTATCACGACATCCGATACAGGCCTGAAAACGTTTTCTTCGTTGTCTGCGGCGACATCTCGCACACGGAAGTCTTCGATTTTTTCACGAAAAAATGCGACAGATGGGAAAACAAAACTTTCTACGACAATCCAATCCCAAAGGAACCTCCCCAAAAATGTCTGCGGGAAAGCCGTTTCACTTTCAGGGATCCTCTCGCGCGGACTGCGGTCGGCTTTCACGCGCCAAACGCGCTTGATTCACGTTCCACAGTCTTTGATGTTCTCGGTTTCATACTTGGCGGAGACTCCTCATCCCGCCTCGTGCGAAAAATCCAAAATGAAAAGGAACTGGCTCTGAATATAGAATGCGGCCAGTATGTGAGCCCGTGGAACGGGGCTTTTCTTGTCTCGGCTTCATCGGAACCCGGAAAAACCGAAGCGCTGAAAACAGCTGTCTTTGAAGAACTTCGCGCAATATCCAAAAAGCGCCCTCCCCAAAAAAAGGAATTGGATAGAACCATAGCGCAACTTTCCGTTAATTTCATCAGGAGCCTGCGCTACCCCGACTCCGTGTCAGAACTCATCGGCAAATCCGTCCTCTACTACGGAAACCCCTCATACGCTTTGAAATACATAGACGAACTCAAAAAAATAACGCCGCGGCAAATTATCGAAATTTCTTCCGAGTTCATAAAAACCGAAAACTGCTCCATAGTTGAGCTTGTCCCCGAAGAAACGGAAAAACTCCTCCTCAGCCGCTCAAACGGAACCAAAAGCAAGTCCGAAAAGAAAATGAGCATGATAAAAAAAGACAAACTGCCGAGAGAAATAGTCTATTCCGATGGAACGCTCCCTCTGATTGACATCGTTTTTATCTTTCAGGGCGGAACAATTTGCGAAACCAAGGCTGACGCCGGAATAAGCTCGCTCCTCGCCTCATGCCTCCGGACGGGAACAAAAAAATATTCGGAATCAAAACTCGCAGAATTGATGGATAACAATGCTGTAAGCGTTACGATATCAACCGGTTACAACACGGTTGCAATATCAGCCGCGGCACACAAAGACAAATTGAACAGAGCGATCGAAATTCTATCACAGATAATTTCCGCTCCGACCTTTCCCCGCCCCCAATTCTCAAGAGAAGTCCAACGTGAGACAAATGCAATCCAAAGCGAAAAACTCTCTCCTATGAAAGCCGCGAGCGATGCCGTCAAAACAGCGCTTTACGGAGAACATCCATATTCATTAAACTCGGAAGATATTATAAATTCCATCCCTCAACTATCCGCAAAAAATCTGTCCGATTTTTTCTCCCTGAAATGCCTGTCCCCTGCGAAAACGGTGGCGGGAATAGTCGGCGACATAGACCGCAAAAAGGCGGAAAAAAAGCTCACAGCCCTGCTCGAAACAGTTGATTGGAAGGCAAAAACGGCTGAACTCCCGCCCGTCCCTATTTTTCCGGACAGAAAAATTTCGCTCTCTATAAATGTCCCGCGCGAACAATCCGCAGTCACAATCACATTCCCGGCCTGTGAAAACAATAACCATGATAAATTCGCCCTTCACATCGCGGCGATAGCGATGAATGGAATGAACTCAAGGCTCTTTAAAAAAATACGGGAGGAAAACGGCCTCGCCTACTACACAGGCGCAAAACTCTTGCTGGGAATACACCCCGGATACATCACGTTCTTCGCCGGAACAAATCCTAAACACGCGCAAAAAGTCCTCGAACTCATAGGAAACGAACTTGCAAAAATGCGCCTGAACGGGGCTTTGTCCAAAGATGAATTCGAATCATCAAGATCAAAAGCTCTCCACGAAATCGCGAAAGCCGAGCTTGACCCGCGCGAAAAACTTTTCGAGGCCTGCTTAGGGGAATTCTACGACATGGGATATGACGCTCCGGCAAAAAAGGTAAAAATATACAACGCCCTGACCCGTGAGGAAGTCAATAGGACTTTCGAAAAATATATTTCATCCAAAACAGAAATTTCACTGATAGCGGGACCGCCTCAACCGTGAAACATCTCTTCTTTAAAACCGGAAAAGCCGCAATCCTCGACGGCGCGATGGGCACTGAATTGCAAAGGGAAGGTTTGCCGGAAGGCGCATGCCAGGAAATGTGGATTCTCGAAAATCAGTCTATTCTTAAAAAAATACAACGGCAATATATTTCAGCCGGCGCCCAGGCCTTGCTCGTCCCAAGCTTCGGAGCCAATAAAATCAAACTCTCAGAATTCGGACTCTCCCAAAAAACATCCGAGATTAATTCAAAACTCGCGGCTATCACAAAAAAAACAGCGGGAGGCAAAGTCCCGGTCGCAGGAGACATAGGCCCGACCGGACAATTCATAAAACCGTTCGGAGACCTCGATTTTGAAACCGCAGTCGAAATTTTTAAAGAACAGGGCAAAGCCGGACTCACAAAAATAAAGTATCTGGTCGGAGGAGCCGTTGTTGACCGGGATTTTGCCGATTCCGTCGGGGCCGACGGCTGCGCCGACAATGCCGTTGAAGCTGTGCGCGTCCTCGATTCACTTCTAAAAAAAGACCTAAAAAAAGGGTGAACTATATGAGTTCCTTCTCTTTTTCGCCGTCTCATGATGGAGATTTTTCCGCAGGACAAAATTCCAATGAACAACTTTCAAACGTCAGCTTTCTCCTTGCCTTCGTCTCTCTTGCTGTTACTCTATTTGGCCTGGCTATGCTCTATTCAACATCATACGGAAGAGGCAATTCTCTCTTCATAAAACAGATAATATGGGCATCGTCCGGAATCGGATTGGCCGTCGGAGCATTCGCCGTCGGATACAAAAGAATTATGTCGTATTCTTTCCAAATCGTTATCCTTACGTCGGTTATGCTTATAATCCCAAGATTTTTCCACCCGATTAACGGCGCCTACCGGTGGATAAAACTGCCCGGAGGACTGAGCATACAACCATCGGAATTCGCGAAAATCGCGCTTATACTCTTCCTCGTCAATTACTGCGTGGCGAAACAAAGCATAATCAATTCTCTGAACGGTTTTATTCCGGCGCTGACGGCGATGTGCGCGGTCGCCGGACTCGTCTTCATCGGAAAAGATCTCGGAACAGCATTTTTAATCTGCTGCGTGTCGTGGATAATCTTCTTCTCCGCCGGCGTCCGCCTCATCATACTAACGTCGTTGCCGGCAATTTTTCTTCCTCTCACCGCGTTATGTCTCAAATTTTTCGATCCGGAAAGATGGTCGAGGATAAGCTCCTTTCTTGACCCGGAAAAATTCGCAGACGAAAACGGGTACCAGTTGTGGAACTCCCTCATGGCGCTGGGATCCGGACACTGGACCGGACTCGGCTTCACGGAAAGCAAACTCAAGGCGTTCTATCTGCCGGAGGCGCACACCGATTTTATACTTTCGATTGTCGGAGAAGAACTTGGAATAGCGGCAATGATCCTGGTTCTCGCATCCTACTTCATCATCTTCATCTCGTCAATATACATCGCCTCCCAGTCGAAAGACAGGCGCGGAATGCTTCTGGCTTCCTCCCTCGCCTCTATGATAACGCTCCAGGCGCTGATCAATCTCGGAGTGATTTCCGGAATTTTTCCGACAAAAGGAATGCCGGCGCCCTTTATAAGTTACGGTGGAAGCAATATATTAATGTGCGCGATATCAGTCGGGCTAATTCTCAGCGTCGCAAAAAACAATGACGGCAGCGACAACGAACGGCCCTTGGCGTCCATAAAAATAAAGACGGATATTGAAAATGAAAACCTTGAATAGACTTGCCATAGCCTGCGGCGGAACCGGAGGACATTTCTACCCCGGACTCACCGTCGCGATGAAATTCAAAAACTCCGGCGGCATCCCTCTTTTGATCCTATCGGGAAAACATTCAGAGGAGCAAAAAATCATAACGGCCGAGAAATCAATAGACGCCGAAATCATTCCGTCCCCTCCGATGCCAAAAGGAATACTTGAAAAATTAGACTATTCAAAAGTTTGCGCCCTTAATATAGTGAAAACTATAAAGATTTTTTCCTCTTTCAAGCCCGACGCGCTGTTGGTAATGGGCAGTTACACGTCAATATCGGCCGGCATCGCGTCAACCATTTCCAAAATCCCGATGATAATACATGAAGGCAACGCCCTCGCCGGAAAAGCCAACATATTCCTTTCAAGATTCGCGGCAAAAATGGCGCTCTCTTTTCCGGCCGTAAACAGCCAAAAGTTTTCGTGCGCATGTGAAATAACCGGAATGCCGGTAAGACCGGAAATAATCGAAAACCGGAAAATCCAAAAAACAGACGCGATAAATCAGATTAATTCCATATACGGAACAGATTTGGACGCTTCAGCAGCCACCATCTTCGTCTTCGGAGGCAGTCAGGGCGCGATGAAAATAAACGATCTCATACCGAGAGCATTTGAAATACAGGAAAAACAAAATTTCCAAGTCCTACACCTTTCCGGAAATGACAAAATCTCCGAAACCAAACAAAAATATGAAGGGCTTAAATTTAAAAAACTCATAGCCGGTTCCACAGACAAGATATGGCTTTTCTATTCCGCGTCCGACCTCGTGGTCTCAAGGTCCGGCGGAAGCACCGTGTCTGAATTGTCGGCTTTTGAAAAATACGCCATCCTCGCCCCTTATCCATACGCGAGCGACAATCACCAGAGAAACAACGCCGAATATTACGCGTCAAGCGGAGCCGGAACCATTCTCAGCGACACCGAATTCACTATAACAAAAATAGCCGGACTTATCTCCAAATTCCTCGATAATCCTGTCGAATACGGAGAAAAGGGCAAACTCGCGGCAAAAATAGCGATCCCTGACGCCGCTTCAAGAATCCTGAATCTTATCAGAAATTCAATATAGAGTATGCGCAAAAAAAAGATTTTGCGATTTTCGCAAAAATCTTTTTTCAGCAGACTCCAAGTATTTTTATTTTCTTCTGGACTTTTCAGCAGGATGAAATACAGTACGGCTCAGTGAACTGTGTATGTCAACTTTTTTACTTGGTTAAATTAACAATGCTTGTAATTTTGATGAGAACGGTCGAGAGCGAATCGTCGGCTCCGTCAACCCGCGATTCGGAGAGAGGCATTACTGAATCCGGCAGGGGCGACGCCGTCTCTGCGGCGGCATTCATGAAATCGCTCGGCGTAGAACCCAGGCTTATCCTATCCAGTCCCTTCAAAAGAACAAGGGAAACGGCTGAAACAATAGCCGCCAATTTGTCATATCCTCCGCCGGTTCAAAACGCGCCCGGCATAATGCCAGGCTCAGGCGCGGATGAAC
>JAGVIF010000153.1 GCA_020056205.1 Lentisphaeria bacterium
ATTGGATATTCAGTTTAACCTAAGTCTATTCGTTGGGAATGGCCGGTGTAGGTTCCGGGACGAGCGGCAACTCTTCGTCAGGGATGACATTCCGGCCCTTCCATTTCCCGCTTCTGAACCTCAGCCAGAAGGTGAGCCCGAATAGCGGGAAGATTAGGACAAAGAGCGTCCATGCGGTTACGGGCGGGAGTTGCAGGACATGTGTCAGAACATACACATAGAGCGCCCCGCCCCAGTGCAGGATCGCCGATGCCGCCATCGCCCAAGTCGTGTCGCCGGCCCCGCGGATTGCGCCCGAAAATACGATGAACATTCCGTCGGATATTGGATAGACCGACATCATCATTATCATGGGGACAGCCATTGCCGCAATCTCATTCCATCCCGGGGTGGGGACGGAAGGCTCGAAAACTTTCACCAGATACGAAGGGATAGAGAGAAATAGAATCAGCATAAATCCCGAATACAACAGGTTGATTTTGAGTCCCGACCATGTCGAGCGGATGGCGCCCGCCTCGTCTTTACGTCCGAGACTTTGCCCGACAAGCGTTGTTACGGCAATCTGCAGGCCGATCATGGGAAGAAATGCGATCATATCCCAGTTGAAGGCTATAGTCACCGCCGAGGCCGCCTTTTCGCCGTATCCATGGAACAATGTCACCATTGTCGTGAACGCTGAAAGACTGATGGCAAACTCGAGGCCGGAGGGAAATCCGAACCTGAGAAGCCTTTTCATCAGCGTCCATTCGAACGCGAAAGAGTTCATCACATTGAATTTCGTCCGGTTTGCCGCGCCAAAATAGAAACACACGAGAACTGCGAGATTCGCGACAGAACCGGCGGCGACAGCCACAGCGGCGCCTCTGATACCCATCCGGGAAAATCCGAATTTGCCGAATATGAGCAGGAAGGCGAAGACCACATTCACTGAAAGCCCTGCGAAGTTCGCAATCATGATGACCGAAGTTCTGCCGATTCCGGAGAAAAATGATCCAAACGGCGCTCTCATCAGAGTGAAGAGCGTTGTAAACACAATGGTTATCATGAAGTACTCAGTCTCGTATCCAATCTGTTCGGGGGAGTGTCCGGCCCACCGGAAAGAAGCGATGCAGAGAGGTATCAGTGAAAGAACCAGCGGATATGAGATGATGGACAGAATCAGCGACTGGGTAAACATTTTCGAGCAGTCCTTTAAACGTCCGGCTCCGTAAAGGTGCGCGATCATGGCTCCGCTGTATCCGAGCAGGCCGATGAAAAATGTTCCCGCAGTGAAAGCGGTCAGCCCTCCCGTCATCATAGCGGCCATCTGCACAGGTTCAACCCTCGCCAGAAAAAGACGATCTATGAACATGATGAGCACGTCGAACGATGACGAAATTATCATCGGGAACGCTATGCGCCACAGTTCGGATATCCCGCCAGCCCCCTTGAAATGCTTTTCATAGAAACTTGACATCGCTAAATCCATTGAAACTGCCGCTTTTTTCGGGGACGGGGTTGAATGCCGCTAAGTTAAGGTGCAATTCGAAGTAGCGCGGGTCTATCTGACCTATTATCGGGTCAAATAGACCCGAGTTACCCTGTGGCAACTGCCTTAACTTAGCGCCATTCGGGTCGGGGTTTACTGAACTTGCGCCATCAGGTTTTTTCTGAGATAATGTGGAAGGCGTTTCCCTCGGGGTCAAGGAAAGTTACTACTCTTCTCCCAAATCTTTCACGTTCTTCGCCGACAGGTTCTATCTTGGATTCACCCAGTTTGGCAATGAAAGCGTCCACATCGTCAACTCTTCGCACCCACGATGTCGCGCCTCTTTTAGGCGCGTCGGCGCTATTCTGGTCGTCGGCTTCAATCTGTTCGAGAATCAGATTTGTTTCGCTGGAAATTTTGAATTCAACCCAGTAATTGCTGTCAACAACCGGCGGGCCGAGATCAATGACATCCCTGTAAAACGAGCGCATTTTTTCCACATTTCTTGCCCGTATTATAATTCCGTAGAGAGTTTCCTGTTTTAGCGTGTCTGCCATTGTCTCTTTAATTTATTTTTAATTAAATATAAATCCGTTCTTTAAATATAAAGGCGCTAAATGTATAGTAAAGAAGCGAAAATACAAAAAAATGGAGAAAAAAAACTGTGGAAAAACACGACAGCTACGAAAGTCCGCTTGCTTCGAGATATGCCGGACGGCAGATGAGTTTCATCTGGTCGGCCCAAAACAAACACTGTTTGTGGAGAAAACTCTGGCTTGAGCTTGCAAAGGCCGAAAAAACTCTGGGACTCGAAATAGAAGACAGTCAGATAGCGGAAATGCAGGACCACCTCCAAGACATAGATTTTGGGGCCGTCGCGCGCAAGGAGTCCGAGTTAAAGCACGACGTAATGAGCCACATTCATGTTTTCGGCGAATTGTGTCCAAAGGCGCGTCCTATAATTCACCTTGGCGCCACAAGTTGTTTTGTGACAGATAATTCCGAGATAATTCAGATGAGAGATTCTTTGCGGATAATCAAGGGCAAAATACTGGCTGTCATCTCAAAATTGGCGGATTTCGCGGACAAATACAAATCCCTTCCGACACTCGGTTTCACCCACTATCAGCCCGCGCAGCTTACGACACCCGGCAAAAGAGCCGTTCTGTATATCCAGGATTTTCTTTTCGACCTCGACAGGCTCGAACATGAACTTGAGAATCTTCCTTTCATTGGAGTGAAGGGAACCACCGGAACACAGGCGAGCTTTTTGGAACTTTTTGACGGCGACCACGTGAAGGTGAAGCTGCTTGATGCGAAAATCGCAAAAGCCATGGGGTTTGAAAAATCGGTGGCGGTTTCGGGACAAACTTATACGAGAAAGGCGGATTATTATGTTGTCTCCGTCCTTTCCGGAACCGCGCAAAGCGCGTACAAATTCGCGGGCGATCTCCGCCTCCTCGCCAATCTGAAGGAACTTGAAGAGCCTTTCGGCTCAAAACAGGTCGGCTCAAGCGCGATGGCGTATAAACGCAACCCTATGAAAAGCGAAAGGATATGTTCGCTCGCAAGATATGTTATTTCTTTGACGGCGAATCCGGCAAACACGCATGCCTGCCAATGGTTTGAGAGAACACTCGACGATTCGGCGAATAGAAGAATCGTTCTGCCTGAGGCCTTCCTCGCAACGGATATAATTCTCTCAACTCTTGCGGACATCGCCGACGGACTGCAAGTGTGGCCGAAAGTGATAGAGGCCGACATCCGGCGCGAGCTTCCGTTCATGGCCACCGAAAACATTTTGATGGCGGCGGTGAAGGCGGGCGGCGACAGGCAGGAGCTTCACGAAGCCATAAGAACCCATTCTATGGAGGCCGGAAGGCGCGTAAAAGAATTCGGCGAGGAAAACGACCTCATCCGCAGAATTAAATCGGACACCCTTTTTGCGAAAATCGCAAATAAAATTGACACGATCCTCGACCCTGCAAAGTTCATCGGGAGAGCGCCGCAACAGGTTGACGAATTTCTCTCCGAAGAAGTTCGCCCCGTCCTTAAAAAATACGACGCCGAACTAAAAGAGGCTCTTAAAAAAATGGAAAAAACCGGAGTTTAAGCAGCGCTATTTGAAAAGACAGGATAAACGTTTATATTCGGCGGCGTCATGAAAAGATCGTCTAAAATCGAGAGAAAAACTAAAGAGACGCAGATTATTGTCTCGCTTTGTCTCGACGGCAAAGGCGAAGGAAAAATAGACAGCGGAATCCCGTTTCTCAATCATATGCTCGAGCTTTTTTCGAAGCACGGTCTGTTCGATCTCGAAGTGAAAGCCAAAGGCGACATTGAAGTTGACTATCACCACACTATGGAAGATTTGGGGATAGTTCTTGGAACAGCTCTAAAAGAAGCGATAGGAGATAAAAAAGGCATACGCCGCTACGGCTTTTGCATCCTTCCGATGGATGAGGTGCTCGCCTTAGTCTCTCTCGACATATCAGGCAGACCGTCCCTTTCTTACGAGCTCAACCAGCCGGTTGACAATGTCAGCGGAATTGATGTGCGCCTTTTCCGCGAATTTTTCTACGCGATAGCCGTCAACGCGGGCATCACTCTGCACGTAAAACTCTTCGCAGGACAGGAAATCCACCACATTCTTGAATCGGTGTTCAAGGCTTTCGCGAGAGCCCTTTCTCAGGCGGTCGAAATAGACCCGAGAGTAAAAGGAGTCCCGTCAACAAAGGGAATCCTTTAGCCCGCATTTTCCGTGATATGGCGCTAAGATAAGGATTTCGAAAAAAGTAACTCGGGTCTATCTGACCCGATAGTCGCGGGTCAAATAGACCCGCGCTACCTCGAAATGCGCATTAA
>JAGVIF010000003.1 GCA_020056205.1 Lentisphaeria bacterium
CAATGAACGCGAATCAAGAAGCAAAAAAAGAAATTATTGGCGTTTATTCGCGTTCATTCGCGGTTGATAACAGGAGGGAAGAAATTCGGTGTTCATCGGCGGTGGAGTTTCAAAGAAGAATAATACCAAAACAAAATAAGGGGGGGTGTTTATGAATAAGCAAGTGAAAAATGTTTACGAAGGAATGATGGACGCTAAGGGAATGAAGTTTGCGATTGTCTGCGCCAGATTCAACAGTTTTTTCGTTTCGAAACTACTTGAGGGCGCATTGGATGCCCTCGTCCGGCACGGTGCGCGCGCCGAGGATATTGATGTCTCGTGGGTGCCGGGCTCCAACGAAATTCCTCTCATCGTTCAAAAATTGGCCGGCTCTTCTCGGTATGACGCCCTCATAGCTCTCGGTGTCGTAATACAGGGAGCCACTGCTCATGCAGGTCTCATAAATTCCGAAGTAGCCAAGTGCCTTGCCAAGATATCTTTGGACAATGCCGTTCCTGTCGTGAACGGCGTGCTTGCGGCAAATGACATCGAGCAGGCGATTGAAAGAAGCGGCGCGAAAGCCGGCAACAAAGGCTCTTCAGCCGCCGAAACGGCGATTGAAATGGCATCCCTGTTGCGAGTCATTCCTAAAAAGTGAGAAAAGATGAAGGGCGCTGATAAATTTTGAAAAAAAACAAAAAGGTTAGTACTGATCCAAGAAGACTTGGGAGGGAATTCGCCATGCAGTTTCTCTTTCAACTCGATCAGAATGAGGAAACTGTCCCGGATTCCCTCGGCTGCTTCTGGACACAGATCGAGGATTCAAAAATATATCCGATCAACAGCAGATTCAGAAAAGCAAAAATTTTCGCGGAAAAACTGATAGGACAAACTATCTCCTCGAAGGAAAAAATAGACAGCTCAATAAGTTCTTTCGCGAATAATTGGAAAATCGGGAGAATGGGCTGCGTGGACAGGAACGTGATGAGGATAGCGGTCTGCGAAATGCTCTTTTTCAACGACATCCCGCCCATTGTAAGCATAAATGAGGCCGTCGAAACGGCCAAGTCGTTCGGCTCGGAATCATCAGGCGCTTTTGTCAACGGGATACTCAACAGCGTAAAAGACAGCCTTGACAGGCCCGCAAGAGAGGCGGCGCCGGACGATGAAAATATAAATTCCTCCCAGCAGGAAAAGAGTTGAAATGAAATCGGTTTTTTCAATTTTTCAAAGAGGCTTTCAGAAAACAGCGACCGCCGTTACGCGCTCGGTCGAGGGGCTTTTCAAAGATGTCCACAAATGGAATGATGATGATTACAAAAAACTCGAGACAATATTGCTGCGGTCCGACTTCGGAGTTCATGCTTCAAGAAAAATTGTTTCGGACATAAAAGACAGATACGGGAGAGGCCTCATAAAAACTTCGGAGGATATTTTCAAGATTTGCTCCGAGGATGTCAGGGCGCTGTTCAACGAAAATTCAAGGCCTCTCATCACAGCGCCGAGCGGAACGCCGACCGTGATAATGATGGTGGGAGTCAATGGTAGCGGAAAGACGACAACAGCCGGCAAACTCGCCAGCCAATTCGTGAAAGATGGGAAAAAAGTCATGCTCTGCGCGTGCGACACGTTCAGGGCGGCGGCCGTCGAACAACTGAAATTGTGGGCGGAAAAAACAGGAGCTTCAATCGTCGCGTCCAAGAGCGGAGCCGACCCTGCGGCAGTCGCGTTTGACGCTGTAAGTTCCGCTCTGGCAAAAAGATACGACTTCCTTATAATAGACACGGCCGGACGCCAGCACACAAAAAAAGGGCTTATGGACGAATTGTCAAAAATACACAGAGTCGTAAAAAAAATTATTCCCGCCGCTCCCCATGAGACATGGCTTACAGTTGACGCCGCGACCGGAACCAACGTCGTGTCGCAAACCCGCGAGTTTGCGAAATTCGCAGAACTCACGGGGCTTGTCCTCACCAAACTCGACGGTAGCGGAAAGGGCGGCTCCGTGGTCGCCATACATTTCGAACTCAAACTTCCCGTCCTCTTTGTCGGACTCGGCGAACAGCCCGAAGACCTTCAGTCGTTCGACCCTGAAATGTTCACGCGGGCGATATTCAATTTGTCCGCTTGATTTAATCGCCGCATCAACTATACTAAGCCTACGTTCAGCGTTCAGAATAAATGAAGACGCAAACAAAAAGAAAGACTATGAACATCGAACATTCAACATTGAACATCCAACATCGAACGAAGAAAAACTCTGTGCCTTTAACCTATAACCAATAGAGCCAATTGCAAAAGTCAAAACCAGCGCCGATGAAGGAGATTATGAAATTCAGACGAGCCACAAAACCGGAGGCATACCCAAAGCGGTATGTCGAGGATTTTGCGGCGAAGTATGATTTCACAAGAACTTCATCCCTAACGG
>JAGVIF010000409.1 GCA_020056205.1 Lentisphaeria bacterium
ACAACAAGAAATACGGCATGTCTCTGTGTCGCTACATTCATCTCAATCCGGTACGCACGGTGGAGTTCTCCCATATGTCCGTTGCTGAAAGACGCACGGCTCTGCGTGGATATGCGTGGAGTAGCTATGCGGGTTTGATAGGTCTGAGAAAATGTCCTGTATGGCTTGACGTGGACAGCAATTATTCCTGGCCTGGCAGTCTGTGTGAAAAACAGAAAAAATATGCCGAGTTTGTCGAGGCGGGGCTTTTGAAGGAGATGGAAAACCCAATGGATCATGTTAGGGCGCAGAGTGTTCTCGGTTCCGATAGTTTTACAGATATGGTGAGGAGGAAGTTTTTAAAATTGACTGGCAAAGTATCGGACTGCCCGCAGGGAAAAAAGCTCTCCGCCTTTTTTGACTTCGACAGGCTGTCGGATGTTGTCGCCGGTTTCTATGGCGTGGACAAGGGGTGGCTTTTTTCGAAATACGGCAAATGCAACGAGGCTAGGCAGGCGTTGATACATTTTTCGGAACTGTACTGCAGGGGGAGGTATCCATTGAAGGATATGGCGGAAATGCTCAATCTCAAGCTTGGTGGCTACGCCTCATGCAGGCGCAGCGTAAGGGAAAAGTTGAAACGACAAAAAGAAATGCAGGCAGAATATAAATCCTTAAACAAACAGATAGAAGATGTCAAATGCAAGAACTGACCCCGATATTCTCCGATATTCTCTGACCCCGATATTCTCGATATTCTTGACCCCGATATTCTCGCCTCTCCATGTGGATTTCCTTGTCGCTCAGATAGCACGCGGGATCCTCCGCCCATGGGTCGTTGAAGACGGCCTCCGCTCTGGCGCGGCTGTTGCCGTTGCAGACGTCCTTCCAATGGCATCCGCCGCACCGCCCCCCTTCAGAAGCGCCCTTCTGCCGCGGAGATCGTGAAGAAAGCCGTTTCCGGAGCCTCTCCATATCCGGCTGAACTTCTCGCGGAGGACGTTTCCAAGGATGCGGGTTCGCCAAAACTGGTCTGGATAGACATCCCCGTCCCAGTTTATGCATCCGATGCCGGCGCCCGCACTGTTGCCGCCGTTTGTCTTTAGAAGTGGAAGAATTCGCCGGGTCTTTGTCGGATATTCCCGTAGCGCCTTGAGATATATGTGTATGCCGTCGCAGTGATTGTTCACCGTAAGAACCTCCGTCTCGAGGCCGTCTCCACGCAAGGCCGCGGTCCGGGAGATGATCAGCTCCACGACCTGTCTTGTCTCCTGATTGGACAAAGTGGAATTCCGCAGCTTGGCGCCGCGTCCGGAATACGCCAGATGATAAAGACAAATCCTATGGATGCCCATTGTCTTCAGCAGGTCGAAAACGCCGTTGATTTCCATGAAGTTGTTCCTGGTCATGGTAAAGCGCAGACCGACTTTTATCTTAGCCTCCAGCGATTGTCTGACGCCCTCCATTGCGGCGCGGAACGCTCCATCCCTGTTTCTGAAACGGTCGTGGATCTCGCTGAGGCCGTCGATGCTGATGCCTACATAAGAGAGGCCTATGGATTTCAGGCGTTCGGCAGTTTCACGGTTAATCAAAGTTCCATTGGTTGAAAGCGCGGTTCGCATCCCGGATTTGACGGCGTAATCCATGAGATCGAATATCCTCGGATGGAGAAGCGGCTCGCCTCCGGAAAAAAGCAGGGCGGGAACGCCGAATTCCGCCAGGTCGCCGATCAGCGCCTTTTCCTCATTGTACGTCATGATTTTCCTGGAAGCGCCGGCGCCGGAGAGGGAATAGCAGTGTATGCAGTTCAAATTGCACTGCGTGGTCACATTCCACACGACCACCGGCTTCTTGTCCGCCGGGGGCTGAAGATATCCTGCCGGAAGCCCGGAGGAACCGCCGTAGCGCAGGGAATCCGACGCTTCGTCCGTTCCGCAGTAGAGTTTTGATATTCCAATCACCTCAAAAGGTTTGCTTTCATGGGGCTTCCGGATTTTCTCCGTTGTAATAGTCAGGATGTTGCATCTGCTTGATGCCTTCATAGAGATTGCGGTAGGCGCCAGGGGGTATGCTCGAATGCCAGCAGTTGAATGCGGCGGCGATCTGGCTGGTCAGAAAAACAGCGGCAGCAAGGACAATGCCATATGCTGTCGGCGACAGCGCCCGCCGGCTGTGCGCAGTTCCAACGCCAATCGTGTCCGGCGTCGGGCATGCGTCCACACAACTGAAACACACGGTGCATTCCATCGACCGCACAACTTCCTTCTCCTCCACGGCGATGCGATTGGGGCATGCCCGCGTACACGCTCCGCACGAAGTGCATCCGGTCTTTTCCCGTCTGACCGCCACAGGGCTGAAATACGAAAACAGGCAGAGCAGGGCGCCATAAGGGCATAAATAACGGCACCAAAAATTTTTGATTAGAACTGAAAACAGCAGAAGCAGTGCAATCACCGCTGCCGCCGTTCCACTGATGTCCGCGAAAAACAGATACATCTTCACATCAGCCATCATGTTGTACGGACTGTAGATGAACGCCCGCAGGCCGTCGCCCGGCATCGGCAAAATGAAGCAGAGAAAGAATCCGAGAATGAGATGCTTCGGCGTTCGCAGAATATAGTCGAGCCATCTCGGCGGCGTCAGATTGCCGCCGAAGAGCCGGCGGCCGGCCTTGTGGGCGTATTCGGCGATGGTGCCAACGGGACAGATCCAACTGCAGAAGCCGCGGCCCAGCAGACAAGACAGCACGAGAAAAAGGGAAAACATGACCAGTCCCGCAGGATGAACAGGATTGACGTCGCCGGTTTTCAAAAGATAGACGAGGCTCATCAGGGAGCTGATCGGCAGGAACGCCTCGACCGCCGGCGGACGAGGCGCCGTCATTCCTGATGCGTCGGCCAGCGACAGAACGAACACATGGAACTGAAGGCCGAGCAGAATCACGTAGAGAAGGAAAACCGCCTGCACAATCAGCCGGATCCGCCTCCAAGGGGAAGATCTTCCATCCGTCAACCCGAAAATATTGTCTTCGCTCATGTGAAACTCCTGCAGGAAGGCCGTTTAATTGAGAAAAAGCCCTTGTCCCAAAATCTGGCGGCCTATCATAAAGATTCCATAATAACATTGCAATATGTCAAAATGAACACATATCAATCCTCAAACTTTAAAACCGGAGGGAATATGCCATTCATCAGCAAAAAAGCAAAACTGACAGAAGATGAATTGAAACTGTGTTGGAGGACTTGCCCAAAAAAGGGGAGCCCCAAACGATAGATATGAACGCACGGACTTGGTTTTTGTCTCTTGCGCGCATAAACGAAAGGACGGGGTTCGGTGAATATTTACCGCGCCTGCGGGATGACGGAGGATGGTCTTGTCGGCAGTCTATAAAATTTACAATTTTGTTATATTGAGCCGATTGCAAAACTCCGCGTGAGCCGCGTTGGGAGCGCAGGCGCGACAGGCGGCGCGGCGGAGTTTTGCGGCCGGCTCATATTAAATTGAGTTTTATTGCATTATTGCAATCTCATTCCGCCTTCCGCCAAGCGGATCTCACGGAAGTGATGATGTGTAACTAATTATATGTTAAACAGTTGTGTGTTTACACCTCTTTTATGGCATGATATTTGCTGACATATGCCGCCAAAAAAAACAGAGAGATAAGTTTGCAAATTGGTTTCAGGATGGCACATTGACCGCGGATGGTTCTTATAAATTTTTCCTTTAAATATGCTTGTCGCGGGATGCGTACGGTATGAAAAACAAATCGCTTCTTGATATTATGGGTGTTGGTGTCTTCTTGAAGTTTTTACGTGCGTTTCTTCCTGTTGTTTTAAAATACGCGGGTCTTTCCTAGATGCCGTACGGTCTCCGCTGTACTTCCATCGCCTTGGCTGGCGCCGCGTGCGGGCTCGGCCTTGTCTTCGCCGTTGTATTCAAGGCGGCCGCCTTTTTGGGGGATTCGCCCGAGGCCTGCGTGACCTGCCACGTGATGAAGACTCCGTACGTCACATGGGAAAAGGGAAGCCATGCGCGGACTGCCCACTGCAACGACTGCCACATCCCCCATGACAACATCTTCAAGAAATACGCCTATAAGAACAAGTCGGGCATGTGGGACATGATGGTTTTCTTTTCGCGGCGGGAGCCGCAGGTGATCAATGTGACCGAGAATTCAAAGAAGGTCATCCGCGAAAACTGCATGCGTTGCCACGAAAGGGCGACACAGGTGATGGCGGTTTACAATCAAACCGACCGCTTTTGCGCGGACTGCCACCAGACCCCGCACGCGCTTTGAACTCGGCGCTGTGCCTACGACGAATACCTTCCATTGTCTGTCTCCTTTTGTTGTGCAGAGGCATACATTAACATAACTTAGCCACTGGTCCAAATATCGGGGTACTCCTTTGATTTCACGGCATTGGATAAAAATTATTTTCTCGTAATCAGATAATTTCCCACGACGAGAACATCGAGTTCCGAGTTGAGGAAGACATCCACCGAGTCGCAGGCGCCGAGGACAATTGGAAAACCGTGGAGGTTAAATGATGTATTGAGTACCGCCGGAATTCCGGTTTTTTCATAAAACTTCGAGATGATATCATAAAATTCCGGATAAATTTTCGGGTTGACAGTTTGCGCCCGCGCCGTTTTGTCAGCCAGGTGGACGCCGGCAATTATTTTGTCCGCCATTTCAGGTTTGACGTTGAATGTGAACATCATATAGGGGGAGCAGCATTCCTTCAGGCTTTTCGGGACATCTACCACAGTTTCGAGTTTGTCTTTGATAACGGCTGGCGCGAACGGCATCCAAAAGTCGCGTTTTTTGATCGCCGCGTTGATTTTGTTTATTATGCGCATATCGTCGGGAGCGGCTAATATAGAACGATTGCCGAGCGAGCGCGCTCCGAATTCCATTCCGCCGGAAGCCCTTGCGATAATTTTTCTCTGAACAAGAAGCTCAACGATCTTGTCGTTAATGTTTTCGAAAAATTCAAAATTCACTTTGTTTTTATATTCGCGTTTGGCGTCTTCTATGTCAAAGCAGGCGTCAGGCCCGACGCAGTAATCGTCAAATTCAATGTCCGGAGAATTTTTTCCTCTCAATTCTTGGTATGCGAGAAATGCCGCTCCGAACGCATTTGTCTCGTCGCCGCACGATGGGAACACATTTACAAATTCCACTTCGGGCAATTCCGAAATCAGTTTATTAGCTTTTACATTCATAAAAAATCCGCCGGAGAGGAGAATCTTTCTTATGCCGGTCTTTTCTATTCCCGCTTTTATCCAGCGGACGGCTGCGTCTTCCGCCATAAGCTGTAATCCTGCGGCAAGGGTGTCGAAGCGCAGATTAAGCGTGTCTCTGAAAAGGTCGTGAATGAGTTTCTGCTTTTCCGTCCCTTGCGAATTTCGCAGATTCGAATATTTCGCGCCGTTTGTGAAGATAAGAGGATTGTTTTTATCAAAATCAACGAATTGCATTAAAATATCTTTTGCGATTTTCGCATAATTCGGCTGGGCGTATGCCGCAAGTCCCATGAGCTTGTATTCGTGTTCGTGCGGCATGAAGCCCATGATGTATGTGATGTGCGCATAAATGCATGCCGGAGAGAACGAATCAGACGAAGCGATTTCAGTAAGTTTGCCTTTTTCTCCGATGAAGACCGCGCTCGTTCTGCCGTCGCCGCCGCCATCAAGGTTGAAAACGAGATATTTTTCGTCCTTTTCCAGCGCCAATCCGTAATACGCGGAGGCCGCATGGCAGGTGTGATGATCGTAGCGCCTGTGTTTTTCAAGCATTCCAAGAGCGGAGAGGCAATCCTCAAGGGTTTTGTCCGTCGTCCCCTTTTTCAGGCTCTGAAAAGTCTGCAATTTATGAAGGCCGTGTTTTGCGAATTTCGCAAATATATTTTCTCCTTTGCCGAACCATTGTTTTTTTATTATGTTATAGCGGTTGTTGAACTTGTCGAGATCGTCCTGACGGCTCTGCGCAATCTTTGAATGTTTTCCGCCGACCGCGAAAACATCAATGTCGGAAATTTTTAGTCCGGCATGTTTCAGAGCCGCATTTATCGCGAGGCCCGGAAAACCAGGCTGATTTTTTATGCGCAAGAGCCTTTCCTCCTGAACGCCGAAAATCACGCGATTATCTTTCATCAGAACGGCGGAGGAGTTCAAGCCTGTGTTTATCCCTAAAATTAACATTTTTAGCCCCTTCGTTTAATTTTTTAAAATAGGGTCTTCCGGGACCAAAACTATGACTGATAAAAGCCTTAATCATAGAAAACCTCTTTTTAATTTTGCATTAACTCGCCACTTCCTCATATAAATACTTCTGGAATTCGATAAATGTCGTCCGTATATTATCAACACCGCCTAATATTTCCTCGGCATCGCGGATAGCCTGATATTTAAGCGTCAAGAGATCGGGCAGTTTCTCCTGATCAAGCTCTTCAACGCCGGTTTCAATGTATTTTGACAGCACAAACTCAAGGAACTCTTTGTGCTTATTATCCAAACCTCGGAAAATCTTCGCCTGTGCCTGCGCAACCCGCATTTCCCGCGTTATCGGCTTTATGGCGAAAGAGATGTATTCAAGGACATCAAACAAATCGCTATTCTCAGCATTGATTATTTTCTGCAGGGCAATCAGTTCGTCCTTGCCATATCCGGCATTAAACAGTTTTTCAAGTAACGCCTTGCGCGTAATCGGATTTGACCAGATTCTGCGTAGTTCGTCTTCGCTTTTGAAGAAGTCCGGCAAGGCGCCGAATAACCCTTTTAAAAACTCCTCTGCTGAAATCGGGTTGCCGTCAACACTCCAGAAGGAGGTGGAGATCATATGTTGAATCTCGCGCTCTTTACCGTCCCTCAGTTTGATTCTTATTTTCCCCTTTGACTCATAGGGCGGAGGCGGTGGTTGGCTAATACGTTCTCCGGGAGGTTTAGGCGGTTTTGTCGTTGTCTCATCTATCGGCTCGCCGTCCCATTCCGGATCAGCAAAATGATGATATGCGTCCACAAAATCATAGATGGTGAAAAAATCTTTCCCGTCAAATAAACGGGTGCCGCGACCGATTATCTGCTTGAACTCGATCATGGAATTGACCGGACGCATGAGGATAATATTGCGGATATTGCGGGCATCCACGCCGGTGGATAGCTTTTGCGAGGTAGTCAGAATCGTCGGGATAGTCTTTTCATTATCCTGAAACTCGCGCAAATACTGTTCACCCAATGCGCCGTCGTTGGCGGTAACACGAGCGCAGTAATTTGCTTCCTTGCTCTTGTTGAATTGATTGACCAAATCGCGCACTGCCAGCGCATGGTCCTGGGTGGCGCAGAAAACAATGGCCTTTTCGTTCTGATTGATTTCAGAGAGAAAAATCTGTACCCGCTTGGCTTCGCGTTCTTTGATCTCGATGATTCTATTAAAGTCTGGTTCTGTGTAAATTTTGCCTTCTTCTATTTCACCTTCAATAATCTGGTCATCCGAGGTATACATATAATCGTCCAGCGTGGTCTTGATCCGCTTTACCTTGAACGGCGTCAGA
>JAGVIF010000161.1 GCA_020056205.1 Lentisphaeria bacterium
AAAGATTGAGAGTGTCAATGTGTCAGAGTGTCAGAGCGTCAAAGTTTTAAATATAAGAAAATCATTCGTGTAATTCGTGGCCAAAAAAGGGAAAAAGGTGAAAAATAATTTCGTGTATTTCGTGGTTAAAAATCGAAAATTCTGACTCCTCCTTTGAAACTTAACCACCGATGAACACCGATTTTATCAATTTAGTTTCATTTTGATAAAACTGCGCAAAGCGCAGTAGGACGCTGAATTCTGACTACTTTTCAATCAACTGTATATCTAAAAAAAACATTTTAAATTATGATTAACTATGTGCTGACAAAAATATTCGGGCCGAAGTCCGAGCGCGATGCGAAAAAATTGCGTCCGTTGGTTGCCTGTATAAACGAGATAGAGTGTTCGTATCAAAGGCTTTCCGACGATGAATTGAGGGCGAAGGCCGATGAGTTCAAGAAGAGACTTACAGCCGGCGAGGCGCTTGATGATATGATTCCGGAGGCATTTGCCGCGGTTAAGAACGCGTGCCGGAGATTGATGGGAAAAACGATAATCGTCTGCGACCACGAAATAGTTTGGGATATGATTCCGTTCGATGTCCAGTTGATGGGCGGAATCGCTCTCCATAGAGGCGGGATTGCCGAAATGGCCACCGGCGAAGGCAAGACGCTCGTCGCGACCATGCCCCTTTATCTGAATGCGCTTACGGGGAAAAATTGTCAGTTGATAACTGTGAACGACTATTTGGCGAAACGCGACTCCGAATGGATGGGAGCGGTATTTGATTTTCTCGGTCTTACGGTCGGGTGTCTGCAAAATCAAATGAGTCCCAGTGAGAAAAGAGAGCAATATAATTGCGACATCACATATGGGACAAACAGCGAATTCGGCTTTGATTATCTCCGCGACATGGGAATGGCGACATCAAAAGAGCAACTCGTCCAAAGGGACCACTATTACGCCATAATAGACGAAGTTGACAGCATCCTGATTGACGAGGCGAGGACTCCGCTTATCATATCGGGGCCTGTCGCGATTTCGACGCACCAGTTTGACAAACTAAAACAACCTATCGCCGAACTTTTTAAAAAACAGAGCCTTCTCTGTTCCCGCCTTATATCGGAAGCGAAGGATGTTATTGCCAGCGAATCGGCTTCGAATGAGAATAAAGAGGAGGCGATTCTCAAGTTGCTTCAGGTCAAGTTCGGGATGCCGACTCATACGCAACTGATGCATATGCTTGAAGACGGGGGACTGCTCAAGAAGCTTGAAAAAACGGAGGCATTCGTCAGAAGCGATCAAAATCGCGGACTGCTCCACGATGTTCAGGCGGATTTGTTCTTCGCGATAGACGAAAAAAGCCATGAGGCTGATCTTACGGAAAATGGACGCAACGCGATAAGCCCGGACGATGCGGAAATGTTTGTTCTTCCGGATTTGCTCACTGTCCTGCACGAGATAGATTCGGGAGACTTGCCCCCCGCAGAGAAGGCAAAGAAAAAACAGGAATTCCAAGAGGAATTTGCAAAAAAAAGCGAAATGCTGCACAATCTTTCACAGTTGTTGAAAGCCTATTGCCTGTATGAAAAAGATGTCCATTATGTGGTGCAGGAAAACAAAGTCCTGATAGTTGACGAGCACACCGGACGCCTGATGCCGGGAAGGCGCTTCAGCGAAGGCCTTCACCAGGCGCTTGAGGCGAAGGAAAATGTCAAAATTGAGAGGGAAACTCAGACTCTCGCCACAATCACTATTCAAAATTATTTCAGGCTGTATAAAAAATTGGCCGGCATGACCGGAACCGCCGAAACCGAGGTGAGTGAATTCCACGAGATATACAAACTTGACGTCGTGGTTATTCCCACAAACAAACCGTGTGTCCGCAAGGATTGCAATGACAGCGTGTACAAGACGAAGAGAGAGAAATACAAGGCGATAGTCGAAGAGGTGAAAGAATGCTGCGGAAGAGGCCAGCCAGTCCTCCTTGGAACAGTATCGGTGGAAGTCTCCGAAATCCTCAGCAGGATGCTCAAGAGGGAAAAAATTCCTCACAATGTCCTTAACGCAAAAAATCACCAGTTCGAGGCCGATATAGTGGCGCGCGCCGGACAGAAATTCGCGGTCACAGTCGCCACGAACATGGCGGGCAGGGGAACAGATATCAAACTCGGCAAAGGTGTCCCGGAACTCGGCGGACTGCATGTGATAGGTAGCGAAAGGCACGATTCAAGGCGCATTGACCGCCAGTTGCGCGGACGTTGCGCGCGCCAGGGAGACTCTGGTTCGTCGCGATTTTATATTTCGCTTGAAGATAATTTGATGAGGCTTTTCGGATCCGACCGCATAGCGACGCTGATGGGCAAGATGGGGCTTGAGGAGGACGAGGAACTCGAACACCCGCTTCTCAACAGGTCTATCGAAACCGCGCAAAAAAGAGTCGAGCAGCACCATTTTGCGATAAGGAGAAGGACGCTTGAATACGATGATGTAATGAATAAGCAGAGAGAAGTGCTTTACGGTTTCCGAAAGGATATTTTGCTTTCGGACAGTCCGAGGGAAATATTGTTCGATATTCTCTCTCAGGAAATTGAAACAAAAGTGGATGAGGTGTGCGAGCGCGCTGGAAAAGTAACGGTGTCTTTCAACAAAGAGATTCTTCTCTCGCGGCTGAACTCCGTTTTTCCGCTCGGATTTACCTCAAAAGATATTCCGCAGGGAGGCGGGGATGGCATTCCTGACAGGGATTCATGCGTCAAAAAAATCATCGCCAAGATAGAGGAGGCCTACCGCGCCAAAGAGGCGCTCGAAACGCCGGAATCACTGCGCTGGCTCGAAAAAAATATAATGCTCGAAGCTGTTGACCGCCTCTGGCAGGATCATCTCTATGCGATGGATCACCTGCGTTCAAGCGTGGGTCTGAGGGCATATGCCCAGAAAAATCCACTCGTTGAATACAAACACGAAGCGTATGAAATCTTCAGCGAACTGATGGCGTCAATAAATCAGGAAATTCTGACCAACATGTTCCGCTCGGCGACAAGCCTTGCCGCATTTGAACAAATACTCTCATCGCTCCCCCAACGCCTTATACACGACCAGCTTGAACAGTTCGGAACCGTATCGGATGAAAACAGCGGACATCGTCCTCCCCGTGAGGATGGAGAAAATACCCGTCCTGCCGCGGAAGACATAAAAATTACTTTTGTGAGAAATGCTCCGAGAGTCGGAAGAAACGAACAATGTCCGTGCGGAAGCGGGAAAAAATACAAAAAGTGCTGCGGGAAATAGTTTTTAAGGAATCCAATCTCATCATCATAAATCGCTAAAGATAAAATACGACAAAAGGAGGAAACAGTGAATCTTCTTGTGAACCTTCCGGAGGGATTCTACAGGCTCGAATCTCTAAAACCTTATTTTGCGCGACTTGAAAAAAGGGCGGAGCTAAGAAAAAAGTCTCATGATACTTCTGAAGAGATTTCGGATGACTTGGCTTGGGCGGATGCTGTTATTATGTGGAGTTGGCCGACGCTGACAGATAAAGTCCTGAAAAAAGCTCCGAATCTTAAATTTGCCGGACACATAACAATAACCCGGGAAGGCGCCGGAGCAGAGATCGCGGCGGGATTGACTATATCCGAGGCAAGGCATGGATTCTCGCCGGCAGTGTCTGAAATGGCGCTCGGACTCATACTCAACAGCCTCAGAAAAATCAGCGGCTATAATTCCGCAATGCGCAACGGAACCGAACAATGGGTACGGAGTTTTCCCGATGAAGCGATAGACCCTCTCGAACGGCAGTTGACCGGGAGAAATGTCGGAATCGTCGGGTTCGGGCGTATCGGACAGCGTCTCGCGGAACTTCTTAGGCCCTTTGACGTGAAAATACTCGCCTATGATCCTTATCTTCCGGCAATCGCGGCGGAAAAATATTACGCCGAACTTGCGCCGCTTGAAAAGCTGGCTGAAAAATCGGAGATCGTTGTTCTTTGCGCGGCAAACAATCCTGGCACGGAAAATCTTTTCAGCCGAAAATATGTTTATCTTCTTAGGAAAAACTCCATACTGGTGAATGTCGGGAGGGCATCTTTGATAGATATGAAAGCGCTTTCTGAAAGACTCGAAAAAGAGGAGATTATTGCGGCCATTGATGTTTTTGATGTCGAGCCGTTGGCGGTGGATTCACATCTGCGGAAACTGAAAAACGCATACCTGACACCTCACCGCGCAGGAGGAATATATGAGTCCATAGAGAGAATAATAGAGATGCTCGCCGACGATTTTGAAGCGTTTCTCGACGGCAAAGCCCTGAAATACAGGATTGACGAAAAAAATGTCAGCGCCCTCTAACCCGTTTTTCGCGCGAAAAACGGGTTAATGTGTTTATTATTAATTACTTACAGCTTTTAGTGTCCGGAAGACCCGTTGTAAACAGCTTGATCCCGGATTTCGATTACCAAAGTTGGATCCGATTCAAAGTTCATTGATGTGGAGCAGCATTCCTTTTGACTTGACTGCTTTCCGGACATCAGTCAGGGCAAGGGTGTCTGGCGTGGTACTGGCGGAGACTGACAATGTGGCTGCGATTCCAGCGATCTGTCCTGTCAGTGCGGCATTTGGAATTACGCGCGACACCTGCCATGCATCACCAGCTTCACAGGATATGCAGCGACCTGCGGCAAGCAGTCCTTTGATCCTGCGCGGCAGAAGTGAACCGTATGGAAGTTCCCATACGTAATTTGGCCGCCGCCAATCGGTCTGGAGTCCCACTGAGTCATCAATGCGTTTGCCATGGTCGGCGTTTCGCATCTCAGACAATCCTATGATTTTGCGGGTTGTCCTGAACTGCGCCATCGAAGGCAATGACAATGGAGCCAATTGCAAAAGTCAAAACCAGCGCCGATGAAGGAGATTGTGAAATTCAGACGAGCCACAAAACCGGAGGCATACCCAAAGCGGTATGTCGAG
>JAGVIF010000380.1 GCA_020056205.1 Lentisphaeria bacterium
AGAAAGCGTATTTGCAAATGCAAAATGCCTCGAGTCAAAACCTAACAGCCTTCAGCCTATACAGCTATCAACCTTGGCATCCTGTGAGATGCCTGTGGAAATAAGTATTAATCAGTGTTAATCGGTGTTCATCGGTGGTTAAAAAGGGAACGAGTATGAACTATCAAAAAGACGAATTGACAGAGAAAATCATAGCCTGCGTTTATGCCGTGTCAAACGCGCTTGGCAATGGCTTTCTTGAAAAGGTTTATCACAATGCGCTTTCACATGCATTATCCAAATCAGGGCTTCTTATCGAAGTGGAAAAAGAATTCAAAGTTTTATTTGACGGAGTTGTTGTCGGAGATTATTTTGCCGACATCGTAACTGAAAATGAAGTGATAGTTGAAGTCAAGGCGATTCAATCATTGGACAATGTTCATTTCGCCCAATGCATGAATTACCTTAAATCTTCAGGATTGAAAACCTGTCTGCTTGTCAATTTTGGAACGCCAAAAGTTCAAATAAAAAGGATTTCTAACTGAACCACCGATGAAAAAGATAAGAGAATAATCAACCACCGATGAACACAGATAAACACCGATGAAAAAAAATGAAAGAGATATTAAAAATTTGGGTTCTGAAGACATCGGTGTTAATCTGTGTTCATCGGTGGTTAAAAAGGGAATGAGTATGAACTATCAAAAAGACGACTTGACAGAGAAAATCATAGCCTGTTTTCAGGTTAATTGGGTTCAGCGGTTCACGGCTTGAGAATCTATTTTTCCGAAAAACTATAAGATAAAAAAATAAGAGAAATAAGTGTTAATCGGTGGTTAAAAAACAATTTCCTATACAAATAAAAATATGGCAAAAAAAATAACAGTCATCGGAAGCTCGAACATTGATTTCATAATGAAGGCTCCGCATCTGCCGTTGAAAGGTGAGACGGTTACGGACTGCGTCTTTCAGCAGACTTTCGGCGGAAAGGGCGCGAATCAGGCGGTTGCGGCGGCGAGAGCGGGAGGAAACGTTTCATTCGTGAGCTGTCTTGGAAATGATTTGTATGCGCCGATTTTGCTGAAAAGTCTCAAGAGCGACGGAATTGACGCCGCGCGAATCCTCAGATTTTCAGATGTGAATACGGGGTCCGCCCTTGTGATGTTCGACGGCAACGGCGAAAATTATCTGACCGTCGCGCCCGGAGCGAACTATAAGCTGACCCCCAAAGTCGTGAAGAACTGTGAAAAACTGATAGCTGACAGCGCGATGATTCTCCTGCAAATGGAGATTCCTATTGAATCAAACCGTGAAATACTTTCACTCGCGGAAAAATATAAAACACCCGTGATTTTTAATTACGCGCCGATACGCGGCGCACCAACAAAAGTTGATGAGAAAATGCGCGGGCTTGTCGTCAATGAAGTGGAGGCCGCGTCCCTCCTGAAGGTTCGCAAGGTTGACCCGAATGATGGAGCAAAGGAGGCCGCTGAAGCGTTGAGACTCAAAGGCCCGCGTTTCGTTGTCATAACACTCGGCTCGAAAGGCTCTGTCGTCGCATGCGAAGACGGAGTCAGAAAAATTCCGGCATTCAAAGTTAAACCGGTTGACACGACTGCCGCCGGAGATACTTTCTGCGGCGCGCTGGCAACGGGAATTGTCGGGGGAATGCCGCTCTATGAAGCGGTGAAATTCGCATCTGCGGCTTCCGCGATAAGCGTTACAAAAATGGGCGCCCAGCCATCAATCCCCTCGCGGAAGGAGATTCATGCATTTTTAAAACTATCGGGAGCGCTATAGTTTTTTGGGTTAATAGGTTCACGGTTCAGCGGTTCACGGCTTGAGAATCTATTTTTCTGAAAAGCTATAAGAGAAATAAGTCACACCCGTCCCATAGCAGACGGGGAGGCTGAAGCGTTTTAGACTGTAGGCTAATAGGGGACAACACAAGAAAGCGTATTTGCAAATGCAAAATGCCTCGAGTCAAAACCTAACAGCCTTCAGCCTATACAGCTATCAACCTTGGCATCCTGTGGGATGCCTGTGGAAATAAGTATTAATCAGTGTTAATCTGTGTTCATCGGTGGTTAAAAAACAATTTCCTATACAAATAAAATATGACAAACCAAAATGTAAGCGGGCTTCTTTACTCGCAGGTTGGCTACGATATAGGCGAGCCTAAGCGGGCTATAGTTCGCGGTCATTCCATAAATTTTCTCACGGAAGACGCCGTCCTGCGTCTTATCTCCAATAAAAAAAACGAAATTCTTTTCGAGACAGATTTCAAATACTGGGGAGAAATATGGGGAAGCCATTGGTGGGCCGCCGATTTTTCCGGATTTGAAAAACCCGGTAACTACGATGTCAATGTTTTCGACGGCGGAAAAGTAATCTTCTCAGGAGAAGGCCTTCAAATAGGAGAGAGAATCCTTTGGAACTCCACCTGGCGGCTCGCGGCGATTGACCAATTGGAAAGAAGAGCGGTTTTGGCAAAGGCGAAAATCGGATGGTATGATGCCGGCGGCCTGTGGCAGGAGGTCAACACGCACTCCTCTACGATTATTGGGCTTTGCGATCTAATGTCATTTTCCGGCGGCGAAATGAATGCCGATGACAAATCGCGCATAGAAAAACAGATATCAAACGGTTGCGCATATCTCGCGGCATGTCAGGACAAGGCGCGCGAACTCGGCTACGGCGAAGGGCCGCTTTCACACGACATCATAGGCCACGAGGAACATATTCTTCCGGCGGACACATCAAAGGCGGTTGTCGCCTGGGCGAAAGCCGCGAAAATCACAAAAGACAAAGATCAGAAAAAAGAGTATCTGAGACGCGCGGAATTGTCAATGAAATGGCTGCTATTTAATGCGAAGCCTATCAATTCCAAATATTTTTCAAGGCTTGCGCGCGGAGCGTCCGACGAATACAATATTCCGGACGAATGGCCGACAAATGAGCTGATTATGTTCTGCTGGGGGGCATTTGAACTGACAAAAAGCGGTCTCGATTTTTATGACACAGTTGCGAATTTCGCAAAACAAATTGCCGGGCGGCAGGTCAGGGAATCGGAGAAAATGGACGGACTTTGGGGGCATTTCTTTTCTTTCAGCGACCGAACAATAACGGAAAAAGCCTGGACGCATAATCTTGAGGGCGGGAACTTCGGGTGCGAGGTTGGCGCGACATATCCATTTTTTGTCCTGCCTTTGATCGAGCTTTGCCGTGAATGGCCTGACCACCCGGACGCCAAGATATGGAAAAATACAGTTGCGAATTTCGCATACGGTTTCTTTCTGCCGACCTGCCGCAGAAATCCCTTTTTCCTGCTACCGCTCGGAGTTTACGGCAAGGAAGGACTGCTCTGGTTTGCCGGTCTGTGGCACGGGATGAACGCCGTTTACGGGCTTGCGGCGGCAATGGCGCTCGAGTTCGAAAAATTCTTTCAGGATAAATCCTTCCATGAAATCGCCGTCGGGAATTTGCAGTGGATAGCGGGATTGAACTCCGGCGTAACACGCGAAAGCATGGCGCCGGATTTCGCCGTGATCACCTCGATGGACATTCCGGAGGGAACAGCGCTGCCCGTCAGCATGATATGCGGCGTCGGCAAGCGCTGGACAGGAACATGGTTAAACACCCGCGGCGTAATCTGCAACGGATTCTCGACCGGCAAACAGTTCAAATTCGATGTTGATCCCAAAAAAGAAAATGACGGACCCTTCGCCTTTACCGACGAAGAGTGGATAGTGCATCCGGCGGGCTGGCTCTCCGGACTTTCAAGGCTATAGAGTGAAAAAGTAGAAAAAGACAAAGAAGTTCTAAAATGCGACAGAATATGTCCTATACGACCTATACGACTTATTCGACAATTGAATTTAAAATTGGCAATCGGAAGGAGGAGGCGGCAAAAATGAACATTAAAAAGAAAATCCCTGTTATTCTCGATACGGACATTGGCGGCGACATTGACGATACGTGGGCTCTTGGAATGATGCTGAAATCCCCGGAGCTCGATGTCAAATTAGTGGTGTCGGACACAGGAAACACTGAATACAGAGCGAAAATATGCGCGAAGATGCTGGAAATGGCAGGGCGAAGCGAGATTCCGGTGGCAGTTGGAATTCCGATGGAATCCGACGGCCCGCGTGAAAGACAGCGCAAATGGGTCGAAGACTACACCCTTGAAAAGTATCCCGGAGAAGTCTTCAGGGATGGGGTGGAAAAGATAATTGATGTTGTCAACAATTCCGAATCTCCGGTAACTTTGATCTGCATCGGCCCTGCCCCGAATATCGCCGAGCTTCTTCGCCGCGAACCGGAAATCGCAAAGAAGATGAATTTTGTCGGCATGTTCGGGAGCATCAGAAAACAGCATTTCGGCAAAGCCGGAGCCGTCGCCGAATTCAATGTTGTTCGCGATATTCCGGCCTGCCAGGCGATTTTCACCGCGCCGTGGAAAAGCGTGAAGATAACGCCTCTTGACACTTGCGGAGTTGTTCAACTCAAAGGAGAACTTTTTTTGAAAGTATCTCAATCGGAAGATGTTGCGGCGAAAATTATCATGGACAACTACAAAATTTGGCTGAATGTTCAGAACGGCTCAGAAATGCCTACTGAAAGCAGTATCCTTTATGACACTGTAGCTGTCCATCTTGTATATTCGGAGAAATTTCTCAGAATGGAAAAAATGGGCATACGGGTTACAGACGACGGATTCACTGTTATTGACAGCGGTTCACCCGAAATCAGTGTCGCCATGGACTGGCTTGACTTGGACGCCTACCATAAATATTTTGTAGAACGCCTGCTTTCAATAGTAGGACAGGCATCCTTGCCTGTATGTTTTGAAGAGTAGCATAAGCCTCCGGCTTGGTAAGTATTCACCGAACCCCATCCTTTCGGTGAATATGGACATCTAATAGAATGCGAAATCATTTGTTTTTCTATAAAAACATCACATCGTCAACTGTTTTTCGCAAAAAAAGAATAAAAATATGGATTTCGCATTTTATTTTTTGTATAAGTTCAGTAAAAGGACCTGTCTGGGTGC
>JAGVIF010000303.1 GCA_020056205.1 Lentisphaeria bacterium
GTGAAAGAAGTTAAAAAAACTTTTGGCGATGAAATAATTGTCTGGACAGATGTCTGTCTTTGCGCATACACTACTCACGGGCATTGCGGGGCGCTTGACAAAAAAGGAAATGTTGACAACGATAAAACACTGGGACTTCTTGCGAAGATGGCTCTTTCTCATGCTGAAGCTGGCGCTGACGGCGCGGCTCCGAGCGCGATGATGGACGGACAGGTTTGCGCGATTCGCAATGCCCTTTCAGAAAATGGATTCAATGATACTCTTCTGATGAGCTACTCCACGAAATTTGCGTCGCATTTTTACGGACCATTCCGCGAGGCCGCCGGCTCAAAGCCCGGCAAGGGCGATAGGAAAGGGTATCAGGCGTGCCCCGCGAACCTGAATCTTGCTCTCCGTGAATCTATCGAGGATGAAAAAGAAGGCGCCGACATTCTCATGGTCAAGCCCGCGCTTTGCTATCTCGATATAATAAGCAAAATCAAGGAAAACTCTCTGCTTCCCGTGGCGGCATATAATGTAAGCGGCGAATATTCAATGATTTATGCCTGCGCGGAACGCGGCTGGGGAGACCTGAACGGGATGGCGAGAGAATCTCTCACGGCTATATCACGCGCCGGAGCAGATATCATAATATCCTACTGGGCGAACCAATATGAAGTTCTAAAGTGCGGGAGTAAAAAATAAAAAAAGAAGTCAGGAGACAGTAGTCAGGATTCAGGGTGTAGTTCACTGAACACGTGCGAAAGAAGTGGAAGTGCAACCAGCGGGTATTTATCTTCCGGGAATTTATTTTACGTAAAAAGGGAGATTGTACCCATATGAATAATTCATATAACAAGGAAGAAATAGAGAAAGATGTTAGAACACGCCCCGAAACTCATTTATCAACTCCCTCAATCGGAAGGATATATTTGCACATGACGGAAGTTGCTTTTGAGATAGCCCATGAGTTTGTTGATCTCAGAATAAACAAAATAAACAAAGAAGCGGGTACTTTTTGGAGCGTTATACGGAATCTATTTAGAACGGTGGACTATCAGCATTTCGTTGATCGAACTCATACTATTAAGGACAAACTAAACAAGTTGCGGAACGAAATTGAGCATGCCCCGAGCGATAAAGACTCTGCTGAAGAGGATTTTGCGGTTGCATTGCAAGAATATGTAAGAGCCCTGTCGAGAGCTACTGATATCTTGCTCAGTAAGACAGACTTTTTGGCAAGAAAAGCTCGCAGTGCGAAAGCCCCTAGAACGAGTTATGCGGAATTCCAAGCCATAATTAAGGATGAGTGGGCATCTCTTCAAGAATGCCAGAAAACAGGCGATAGACTAACTGAACTCAATCGTTCGGCAGGAGAGAATAATGGCACACATCATGGACAATGAGGAACTGAACAACCTCCTTGCGCACTCGTGGGATGACCTGTGCCGGTACGCCTACGAGCAGTTCCTCAATTTCGGGCGGGGGTTCATCGGCATCGACCGGACACCGACCAACGACGATTACCAGTTGATGTTTGTGAGAGTCGGAGAGGGATCGACACTCGATGTAGCCATCAAGAATAGCGTAGCCGCATACAATCCGGAAACGGAAATGGTCATCCACTTTGCATGCGCACAGGATCAGTACAGAACGGTGAGATTGAGAAGTCAAAATGGGAGAGGTCCGAAATCGGTTTGGGAAGAGAGAGGACTGAAGCCATCAGAGAACTGAGCCGAACTAGGCCGCACTGATTGTGCTCTGTGCAATTTTTCCATAGGGGACGGATTTTGGGTTTATTCGAGGGGGATGTTGTTAAAATCTATTTTTGACGGCGGTTATAGGTTTTTATTTTTTTGCCGTTATTTTTTTTGAATTGAACGGCTTTGCGATCTTCTCTTTCGAAGGCTATCGCATAAATATTTACGATACCGACTCCAACTGCGAATTTCGCAGTTTTATCAATAAGAAACTGCCCTGGACAGAGACACGCTAAAGTCGAATATCCCGGGTCCGTAGAAACTCGGGACTGTGAACTCCGACGGCAGTTTCAAAGGGAGGAGACAGGATAACAACAAATAAAATGCGAAATCCGTTCGTAGTAGCGCAATTTATTGCGCGTTATCAAGAACGGCGTATAAATTCGCCTACTACAAA